>DAOVZQ010000457.1 GCA_030635025.1 bacterium | reverse complement strand
CTCCTCATTTGCAAGACAACACGTTTTGAGGGCTTGAAAGGTCGTCTGGGGAATCAGACGCCCTGGACAAACGTACTGCAATACGCCTTAACATCCTGTGTATCAACCAGTTGTGGTTTGGGCTGATCTGAGTACAGGACTGGCACCCCCTTTGCAGTTACAGCAGGTGAGAGACTGCAACGGTGATGGACACAACAACTCGAAATACACCAAGTCCACCGCTTGCATCATGCGTCCCAGCTCGGAAACCCATCAAGGAGAAAAACGGTGGCTAACAAGAACTTCATGATCATCGCCTGCACAATTGCAGCGCTCGCTCTGGTCGGGTGTAGCAGCAACGACAGCTCCACCCCGACCGCGATCGACACCGCGCCCCCGGCCGTTCCGACCCAGCTGATGGGCGATTCGTTCGATTCGCAGGTCGTCATCTACTGGGCGCCGAACACCACGGATACCGACTTCGCCGGCTTCAAGGTGTATCGCACCGTAGACGACCGCGAGGTCAGCCTGACGGATGCTCCCATGGCGCAGAACATGTACGTGGATGCTCATCCCCGTGGTGATTACAACACCTATCGGGTGACCGCCCTGGACATTAGCGGAAACGAGAGCGCCCACGCCAGCATCGGTGTGCAGATGGATGACGACAACCATATCTACCATCCGGATCAGCAGTAAGTCTCACGGATGGGAAATGGACGTTGATTGAAGGAAGCCCCGCGAGGGGCTTCCTTCTTTATGCCGACCGAAGCAGGGCCATCAGGCGAAGAGGCCGCCGACGAAACTCGATATCCGCAGGTACCAATCGCTAACGTAGATCACGCAACGGTGCAGCACCCTCCCCAGTCCCACATTCATCAGCAGGATCACCAGCACGAACCCGAAAGGGCGCAGGCGAGCGTAGGCCGCGGCCAGTTCGCCCTTGAGTGTCGCCATCATGATCCAGCTGCCGTCCAGGGGCGGCAGGGGAATCAGGTTGAACAGGGCCAGGAGGATGTTCAGCAGGACGCCCCATTCGAAGAGCAGCCGCAGAAACGCGTAGCCCGATCCGAGATCGGTCACACCCGACTGAATCTGTTGATGGGCGAAACCCGCCAGCAGCCCCAGCAAAACGGCGAAAACACCGGCCAGGAGCAGGTTGCTGACCGGACCCGCGGCGGCGATGATCGCGTGGTCCCGCATGGGATTGCGCAGGTTGTACGTATTGACTGGCACGGGCTTGGCCCAGCCGAACATGATCCCGCCGGGCAGCAGGGCCATGACCAGGGGGACGACGATGGTCCCGATGGGGTCGATGTGCGCCAGGGGATTGAGCGTCACGCGTCCCATGCGCAGGGCCGTGTCGTCGCCCATGCGCAAGGCAGCCAGGGCGTGCGCGCTCTCGTGAACCGTCAGCGAGAACAGCAGAACCAGAATGGGTATGGCGATGTCCATGTTTTTCCTTCTCAAGCGGTTTCGGGACGAGGCGGCAAGGTCCGCCAATGCTCCCAGACAGTGTCGGAGTCGAGGGTGCCCAGATCGCCCGCATCACTTCTCAACCAAGTCGTCGTGGCGTTGCGGGGTGACCAGAGAGCCGGATCGGTGGGCCCGAACAGGGCCAGGGTCGGAGCGCCCACCGCGCCCGATACGTGCAGCAGACCGGTGTCGTTGCAGAGGAACCTGTCCGATGCCGACAGCAGGGCCGCGCATACACCCACGGTCGTCGGTGGAATTTCCGTAATCCGATCCCGTTCCGAGGTCGCCGGCTGCCGAAGACAGGCGGCGCGAAATCGCACCATGACGTCCCCATCCGCCGGTCCTTGAAGCACAAGCAGAGGCCGGCCGGCCGCGACGGCCCGTACGGCCATCTCCGCGAAACGATCCGCTGGCCAGAGGTTCTGTGTCTTGCCCGCCCCCGGATGCATGATCCAGAGCGGCCCGTCGCCGGGTACGCTCCGCCGAATCTCCTCCGCACGACGGATTTCCTCGGACGAGGGCACGATGAGGGTGTCGTGATTGTCTGTGACAATGCCGATGGCCGCCAGGGGAGCCAGGTTGTGATCGACGGCATGGTTGTACGTGTCAGGCTCCGACGGCATCTCCAGGGAAAACGCGTGGCGGCTGATGTCGAAACCGAAGGGGCGACTGTCGCCGCCGATAATGACCCGCGCGCCCGATACTGCGGCCAGGGCCGCGCTGGTCACAGACCAGGAAACCGAGCTGAGTACGAAGGCCATATCCGGTGCGAAATCCCGTAACTCCCGAATGAAGCTCAGCAGGGGGCCGGGGCGAGTGCAGGCGCGCTTACTGAAGATGAAGACTCGGTCCAGGTGCGGGTTGTGCAGCACTACGTCGCGGTTGACCGGTGCGCAGATCAGGCCGATCTCGGCTTCGGGGTATTGCTCGCGGATGGCACGAAAAGCCGGTGTCGCACAAACCATATCGCCCATCTGGTTGTGCTGGCGAACGATCAGGATGCGACCGGGTTTCAGGCTGCGCACCTGATCGGCGCTGAGACGGGGTCGTCGCCATAGACGCGCGATCAGCCCTGATACCGTCCGTTTCACGCTCTTGCGGATGGATCGATCGGTCACGCGCCCTCCTGGCACCGTCGTTGCTTACCGCAGACCAGTCCCCAATGAAAGCGATCGGGAATCTTGGGTATTCTGCGGAAAATGATGCTGTTCCTGCTGATGGTCGGCACGACCGGTTTCTTCGCCTATGAGATCGTGGCCAAATCCGGTCCATGGCCGGGTGGCCCTCTGCCAGGCTGGTACGAGGCCCAGACCGTTGAGCGTCGGACCCCCTATGTCCCCTGGACGGGATCCATGCCCGTCGACCGCCTGATTCACGAGAGCCAGGAAGCCGCCACCTATTATTCTTTCCTCCTGCGCCGTGGCCCCCGCCCGGATTCCTTCG
>DAOVZQ010000192.1 GCA_030635025.1 bacterium | reverse complement strand
GCACGATCTTGGTGGCATCCATGACATCGACACCAACACCGTCACCTGGCATCCAGCCGATCTTGTACTTCGCCATGCTCGAATCCTCCTGGCCCTGAGGTTGCCGTAAGGCGGACGGAGTTTCTCTCCGAACGCGGTCATTCATGTGGGTTTGCTCAAAGATATACGGCGATTTCCGGGGGAAAAGCTAATTCGACGGTATTTTGCGGGCCGGGTCGGGGTGGGCCTCGTAGCCCTCGATCTGTTCCACCAAGGCAGCTCGCAATTCCATGACCTGGAGGCTCTTGGCGCGGCCCCGGTTCTGGGTCGTCAGGCGCAGGACGACCGTCTGGCTGATCATCACGAAGAGTAGGGGTGCGGCCAAGGGCGCCAGCCGTCTCCAGCGGTGGGCCTGGAGCAGGCCGATGCAACCCACCGTCCCGCTGGCCAGGATCACGCAAAACCCGATCGACGCCAGGTAGAGGTACTGGATGTTGAGCCAATCGCTCGCGGTGGTGACGATTGTGAACGGCAGCACCGTAATGTAGGTCCAGGTGATGAAGAACCGCACGGACTTGCCGCCGAAGACAAGCCCGAAAAAGCTGAAGGAGATAATACCAAGCGCTACCATTGTCCTGACCAGAACGCGCCACTCATAGATGAACTGGATGAACGGGTGCGAAGAGTCGAGCATGGAGCTTACCTGCAGCGGGAACACCATCAGGTTCAGGTATCGGAAGAGGGTCTTGACCGTGTACCAGACCGTCAGGAACGGATCCATCGATTCGGTCGCTTCCGGCCGTGGCTCCTGGTCCCACCAGATCTGCTGGGCGATGAAGATCAGCAGCCCGACGATGCTCACGATGATCAGACTGCCCGGGAAAACACCTCGTCCGCCCCGCTCCTTGTAGAAGAAGAAGCGGTAGGCGAGCAGACTGCCCAGGATGGAGAACGACACCGGTCGTGTCAGTCCCGCCAGCACGTAGACCGTCAAGCCGAACAGGTACCACCACGACCAGACGCGCCCACCGTGGTGGAAGTCGTTCCGGATCAGGGCGTACAGCACCATCAGGTAGAAGAAGGCGAGCATCAGCGGCTCGATGCCCGAGATGTTCATCAGCGTCTTGCCGTAGTGCCCGACCGAGAGGGCGAAGAGCAACGACGCCAGCATGGCCAACCGCTCGCGCGGAAAGAGCATGTACACGAGCAGATAGACGATGAAGGCGTTCAGGCCGTGCAGGACGAGATTGATCACCAGGTACCCGGCGGGCTCGATGCCGAAGAGACGATACTCGAACAATAGGCCGAGCCGCAGCAGGGGCTGGCTGAAGGCGGTGCCCAGGTGGGTGAAGAAGTCGCTGAGGTTGGCGCTCAGGACATGGGCGTCGTAGAGGAGCTCGAAGTCGAGGGCATTCCACAGGGGTAACGCGGCGACGCGCCAATACGTCACGAAGACGACCAGCTGCAAGAGGAGCAGGAATGAAAGATGGTTCCAGGGTTTCTTCATTCGAGCCTAACGCACACACGCCTGAGAATCGTTTCCACGTGCCGGCATCATGGTCTATTATCCATCGCCGGGCAACAATTGCCTGAGTCTTGAATGATCGGCAGGAAACGACGATGCCTTACGTCTCTCGTGGCGGAGAAAAACTGGCCTATGCCCTGGATCACTTCGACGTGGATCCCGCCGGACGCGTCTGCGCCGACCTTGGCTGCAGCACGGGCGGCTTCACCGATGTCCTGATCCAGCGCGGCGCGACACGGGTCTACGCCGTGGACACGGGCTACGGCGTACTCGACTGGAAGCTGCGCAGCGACGATCGCGTGATCGTAAAGGAACGCACGAACGCCCTGCACGTGGAGTTGCCTGAGCCCTGCTCGCTGATCGTGATCGACGCCGGCTGGACCCGTCAGCACAGGATACTGCCCAAGGCTCTGGAATTGCTGGCGCCCGGCGGCGAAGTGGTCACCCTGCTCAAGCCCCACTACGAGGCCCCGCGCGATTGGCTGGAAAAGGGTCTGTTGCCCGAGGCTCGTCATCCCGAGGTGCTGGCGCGCATCCTCTCGGGGCTGGCGGATCTGGCGGTCGAGGCCGGAGAGCCTATCGCTTCGCCCATTCTCGGCGGCAAGGGCGGCAACAAGGAGTATCTGCTCCGTCTGCGGGCCCGCGACGCGGAGTGAGCACCGTTCTCGAGGGCCGGCAACTTGCCAATGCCGGCGATCTGGCCTAATCTGCGCCCACCGATAAAGTTTCCCAAGCCCCTGGAGTGGATATGACGTTTCGATTCCCGCTCGTCTTGTTGTTGCTGGGCGTGGTGGCCGCGCCGTCCTTTTTCGGCTGCGCTCCCGGCTGCCAGACCGACGTATGTGTCGCACCGCCGGCGGTCTCTGTCGTCCCCCCGGTTCCTGGCGACGGACCCTGGAACCTGACTGTTTTTCACGTCAACGACAGCCATTGCAGCTTCCTGCCCGAGCCCGCCCGGTGGCGTGACGATCGCGCACTTGTAGGCGGTGTCGTCGCACTCGCCTCCCACCTGGCCGAGCAGCGAGAGACCGCGGCTCCCTCGCTCCTGTTCGACGGCGGCGACTTTATGACCGGCAGCCCCTTCGGCGCCATGGAGGACGACGGCGTGCTCGGCGGCGCCTGGATGGACATGCTGAATTTGCTGGGCTTCGATGCGGGCGTGATCGGCAATCACGAGTTCGACCTGGGCCGCGAGAACATCCGCGCCCTGGCCGCACGCGCCACGTACCCGCTGATGGCTCTCGACCTGCGCAACGAGCAGGGCGATCTCGAATTCCCCGTCGGCCCCATGGTGCTGGAACGGGACGGTCTGCGCGTCGGCGTAATCGGCGTCTCCTGTGAGGGCCTTCTCGAGGTCTGCGCCGAGCCGCGCGTGAAGGGGCTGCGCATGGACGACCAGGTCGAGACCGCTCGTCACTGGGCCGCCGAACTCGATCCCGAAACCGACCTGCTCGTCCTGATCACACACAACGGCGCCGACAACGACACGACCTTAGCCCGCAAGCTGAACGGCTCGGGCATCGATCTGCTCGTGGGCGGCCATTCCCATACGCGCCTCAACGACCCGCTGCTCATCGGCGAGATCCTGGTCGTTCAGGCCGGGTCAAAGATGAAGAACCTGGGACGGCTGGACCTGCAGGTGGCGGATGATCGCATCGTCGAATACGACGGCCGTCTGATCACACTGTTGGCCGAGGGACGCAGCGCCGCGTCGGAACTGGAAGCCGCCGTGGCCGCCGCTTCCGCACGCGTCGACGCCGAGTACGGCCGCGTGATCGGCGAGCTCGCCGTCGACTGGCGCCGCAGCAGCCGACGGGAAACCGACGTGGGCAACTGGCTCTGCGACGCCCTGCTCGCGGCCGCGGGCGCCGATGTGGCCGTGCTCAACTCGGGCACCATCCGCACGAACTTCTCGCCGGGCCCGTTGACCCTGCTGGACATCCACACCATGCTGCCCTTTGGCAACGCCCTGGAAACTTTCGAGATCGACGGCGCGGGGTTGCTGCACATCGCGAGCGTCAACGCCGCGGCCGCGGAGAACGGTGAGCACGGAATCCTGCAGGTAGCCGGTCTGGGTTATGTCTACATGGCCAACGCAACGGGCGTGGAAATCATCGAAGCGACCGTTGGCGGGCAACCTGTCGACCCGCAGCGCGTCTATACGGTGGCGTGCCCGGACTTCGTGGCCATGCAGTCGGAAGTCTACATGAACATGGCGCAGCCGGACACGCGCCACGTGGCCGACTCGATCACCGACGTGATTATCGAGGCGATCGAATCCGCGGGCAAGATCGGCGCGGCCGAAGGCGGCCGCATCATTCGCAAATAACGAAACCGGAGGGTGAATCCATGGCGCACGAAATAGATTATGAACTGGTGGGCGACGACATGCAGGCGGTCATTGTGGAGCTGGATCCGGACGAGGCGGTCCAGGCCGAAGCCGGCGCCATGCTCTACATGGAGCCGGGCGTACAGATGAACACAGGCGCCGAGGGCGGCATCTTCGGCGGCCTCAAGCGCGTGTTCACCGGCGAGAGCTTCTTCATCACCACCTTCAAGCACACCAGCCAGGGCAAGTCGCACGTGGCCTTCGCTGCGCCGTATCCCGGCAAGATCATCCCCATGGATCTGACCAGCCTCGGCGGCCGCATGCTCTGCCAGAAGGACGCCTTCCTCTGCTGCGCCTACGGCATCGAGATCGACATAGCCTTCACCAAGCGCCTGGGCGCGGGCCTCTTCGGCGGCGAGGGATTCATTCTGCAGCGATTGGTCGGTGACGGACTGGTCTTCTGCCACGCCGGCGGCGCCATCATGGAACGCGATCTCGCACCGGGGGAGACCCTGCGCGTGGACACGGGCTGCCTGGTCGCACTCCAGGAATCGGTCGACTACGACATCCAGTTCGTGGGCGGCTTCAAGAACGCCCTGTTCGGCGGCGAAGGCCTCTTCCTGGCCGCACTCACAGGCCCCGGCAAAGTCTACCTGCAGACCCTGCCGTTCAGCCGACTGGTGGATCGCATCAGCACGGCGGTTGGACGCAACAAGGGCGAGCACCGGGGCGTGGGCGGCCTGATGGGGAAGAAAGGGATTCTGGGGGATTTGTTGAGTGGGGATTAGGGGTGTGAATCAGGGGGTCGTACTGGGGTATTTTACACGTGTAAACGTTGATCTGGAAGTGGGGCGGACACATGTTCGGCCCCCTACTTCATTACGTACAGCACATGCAGGCTGGCCATATGGTACAATCTTAGCGAATGATATTGGTTAGATATAATCACCGGGGATAGGGCTCTGCACCTACCTCGAAATGGAGCGGGAATATGCTGAAGCTATGCCTGTTGGTGTGTAGCGTGGTTCTTATGTCCCAGTCTGTCCATGCGCGAACCTGGCTCGTCGAGAAGGACGGCACTGGCGATTATACGGTGATCCAGGATGCCGTGGATGCATCTGCCGATGGAGACACAGTGCAGATCGGCCCGGGGCGGTTTGATGACTACTCCCTTTACGAAATGCCCGCGGGTTGGACGACGAATACATTCGTAAACGTAATCGAGAAGTCGATCGTATTGATTGGAGCGGGCCAGGAGATAACGATCATTGGTCCGGAGTCGTATTGGTACATAGAGCCCAACAACCCAATAGGAATATTCGTGCTGTGTGAGACGTCTGATGTAGAGATGCGTGATCTCACGGTCGAGAATGTGGCCGACGGGATTTATTACTTTCCGGGAAGTGTGAATATTGCTGGATGCGCGATTCGGGGGTGCCGCTTTGGAATGATGCTGAGTGTAGAGGGAGGGGGGGGGGTCTATGGGTGCGAATTCACTGCAAATAATACGGGAGTATTCTTTTTCGGGGGTTCCGATGGGGTTGAAGTGCAGGATTGCAATTTCGACAGTAACGGCCACGGCGTGTATGTTCAAGAGTCACAAGATATTACCGTGAGGAATTGCACGATTGATAATGGTTGGTCCGGAGCATTGTCGTTTGTAACAAGCCTGTCCTGTACGGCAGAGGAATGCCGGTTAATCGACAACAGAAATGGCATCACTGTATCTACGGCTCAATGTATAGTGAATGATACAGTCGTAATAGGCGGCGATATTCAGGTAAACGTTTACAACGGCGGGTCCATGTCTGGCAGCGGCAACATCCTGTCTGGAGGTAATGTTAATACGATATTTCTCTTTGGCGGCTATATGGCCATGACTGAGAGTCATATTATGCACGCGTCAGGCTACTTGGTCTATGTGAATGGATACAACTCCTCGCATCCCCCAGTCCTCGACTTCACGAATAACTACTGGGG
>DAOVZQ010000191.1 GCA_030635025.1 bacterium | reverse complement strand
GTGTTCCGTTGGTCAAGTTCAGCCTCTCGTCAACTCTTCAAGCCTCATGCCACCGCGAGTGGAACCACACCCACTCGGCCGGGTTCCGCCGCAGACACGATTCAAGGGCGGTGTTGCAGTCCGTCAGGAAGCGGATCTCCGCCTCGTCTCCCGTGTAGTCCTCGGGATCCAGGCCTGCGCCGTGCGTCACCCGATGGCCACGTCCCTCACGACCAATGACCACCGGCAGGACGGGCGTACCCAGTTTGAGCGCCAACCGGGCGAAGCCGACCGGCGTGGGCGCGGGGTGTCCGCAGAACGGCACCACGACGTTTTCCACCCGGGTATTCTGATCCAGCAGCACCGCGGCGACGTCACCGTTCTTCAGGCTGCGCAGGAGCGGCCTCAGATCACCCTCGCGTGGGACCGGCGTCATCCCCGCTTCGCGACGCCAGGAATTGACCATTTCGTCCACCGGAACGTTGTGAATAGTCCCGGTGACGACGGTCAGTCCGTCCAGACCGGAGGCCAGATAGCCGCCGAGCAGTTCCCAGCAACCGAAGTGGCCGGTCAGGACCAGCACGCCGCGTCCCTGCGATCGCAACGCCAGCAGGGCGTCGACGGCCCCGTCGTCCGTTATCCCTTCGTACCGCCGGGCATGCCAGCGATCGAGGGTCAGGGCATCGAAGAGATTTGCGCCGAGACGCTCGGCCGAGGCCCTCAACAGGGCTTCCCTTGCTCCGGGCGTCATGTCCGGAAATACCAGACGCAGATTCGCCAGGGCCCGTTCCCGTTCGCGTCGCCTCAGGGTCAGCGCAAGACGAATCAGCCCCGTACAAAAAGTGCGCCCCAGGCCGGTCGGCAACCGCCTCACCAGCCAGAGAACACCGGCGGCGAGGCGGTAATAACAGAGTCGGCGTATCCGTCGATGCAAGGGCGGCACGTCAGCTCCCATGTCGGCGTCTGGTGTTCCCATGTACAGGTAACACCAGGCGGAGCGGCCCGTCAAGACATCCCACATGTCTATGCATCGTCTTCTTTTCCAAACAGTTAACAACGATCATTCAAGACAGGCTGCCACGATGGAGGACCAGGTCCGTCCAGAGACACGGACAATCACTTGCGCGATCCCGCCCCATAGATCCCCGCGCGCAGGATGTCGTGGATATGCAGCAATCCCAGCGGCTTGCCGACTTCGTCCACAACAACCAGGACCGTGATGGGCCCTTGGGGTCGGTCTTCCATGCGACGCAGGGCCGTGACGGCCAGGTCATCGGGGCCGATCGTGGCGGGATCGGGTGTCATGAGATCGGACATGGGCTGAGCGAGGGGATCATCGTAATCCAGCAGAATTCGCTTCACGTCTCCATCCACGCAGATACCCGCTAGGACCCCGTCATCCCGCACCAAGCAGGCGCAGCCGAGCCGTTTGCTCACAAGCTCGGGCAGACAATCGCGTAAGGTGGCGTCGACACTCACCCGAGGCAACTCGTCTCCCCCGTGCATGAGCTCACCCACGGTCATGAGCAGGGACCGCCCCAAAACACCACCCGGATGGTAGGCGGCGAAGTCGTGTTCGTCGAAACCGCGCAGGGTCAGCAGAGCCAAGGCGATGGCGTCGCCGGCGACCATGGCCGCCGAAGCGCTGGTCGTGGGCGTGAGATTGAGGGGGCAGGCTTCGCGTGACACGTCGCACGGAACGACGATGTCGCTGAGACCGGCCAGTTGCGAGTCGGGACGGCCGGTCAGCGCGATCATGATCATGTCGAAGTGACGGGCCAGCCCCGCCAGCTGCGTGACCTCGGGGTTGTCGCCACTGCGTGAGATGGCGATCAGCACGTCGCCGGCGCCGACCACGCCCAGGTCGCCGTGAATGGCCTCGACCGGATGGATGAAATGGGATGGCGTACCCGTGGCCGTGAGGGTGGCCGCCAGCTTGCGGGCCACGATGCCGGACTTGCCCAGACCCGTGACGATCACACGACCACCACAGTTGTGGATGGCGCGGACGGCCGCTACGAAGGCGGCATCCAGACGCTCACCCAGCGCCGCCAACTCGGCGGCTTCCTGGGCGAAGACACCGCGCCCGATCTCCAGTATCTCATGATCGCTGCGGGGCGACCCGCCGTTGCTCATCATGACGTCTCCTCGCGAGGCAGCCAGGCTCGATCCGCGATTTCTACCAGGGCATCGCCGAAACGGCCCGCGCTCATGAGGACCAGGTCGGTGATCTCGCGTACCGCTCCGTCCCCGCCGGGGTGAGTCGTGATGTAACGGCAGCGGGCGCGCACGTCGGCCGGCGCCTCCGGGACCGTCACCGGCAGGCCCACCATGTCCAGGGCCGGGAGATCGATCAGATCGTCGCCCATGTACAGGATGTGGGAGGGGTCCACATCGAACTCGCCGACGATCTCGTCCATGGCGCGCTGCTTGTCGAAGCGCCCCAGCTTGACGGCATCGAATTTAAGCTCGACGGCGCGGCGCTCGGCCACGGCGCTGTCCCGCCCGGTGAGCAGGCCCAGCTTGATGCCGCTGACCCGGGCCATGACCAGTCCCAGCCCATCGCGGGCGTGAAAGGTTTTCAAGGCCTCGCCGTCCGGTCCGTAGATCAGTCGCCCGTCGGTCAGGATGCCGTCGCAATCAAGGACGATGGCCTCCACGGTCCGGAACAGGGCCAACTGCCCGGCGTCGAGTTTCGATTCGGCTTCCTTCATGTAGACGGGCGCGTCGCGCGGCGGCCAGGGATGTGCGCTCATGACACCGTCTCCAGGTACAGATCGCGATAGCGACGCGCTTGCTCGATGAGTGCGGCGAAGCGGTCGAACGGGAGCTGGCTACCGGCGTCGCTGTGGGCCCGGGCAGGTTCGTAATGGGTTTCCACGAAGATCGCGTCGGCACCGGCGGCGAGACCACAGCGCATGAGCAACGGGATCAACTCGGGCGTGCCGCCCGTGGCGCCTCCCGCGCTTCCCGGCGACTGGACGGAGTGGGTGGCGTCGAAGACGACCGGCAGCCCCAGGGCATGCATGATCTGGTGCGCGCGGAAATCAACTACAAGATCACGATAGCCGAAGAAGGACCCGCGCTCGGTGGCCAGGATGCGTTCACAGCCGGCGTTGCGTAGTTTCCCCGCCACGTGCTCCATGTCCTGGGGCGTGAGGAACTGTCCCTTCTTGACGTTCACCACTCGCCCGGTCGCGGCGGCGGCTTCGAGCAACGAGGACTGGCGGCACAAGAAGGCGGGGATTTGCAGGATATCGGCCACTTCGGCCACGGACGCCGCCTGCTCGGGGTGATGGATGTCGGTCACCACGGGTACGCCGTGGGCGTCCTTGATGCGCTGAAGCAGACGCAGGCCCTCGTCGAGACCGGGTCCACGCGGCGAGCCGCCGCTGGTACGGTTGTCCTTGGTGTAACTGGCCTTGTAGCAGTAGCCCACGTTCAGTTTCCGGCAAACGTCCGCCACCTCGCCGGCCAGGCGCAGCATCTCGTCGGGATCCTCCAACACGCAGGGCCCCGCCATCACATAGAGTGGCTGGCCGGGACCGATCTCATCGGTGTTGATCTTGACCGTGTTCACGTCAACCTCCCACAGTCGCGGTGTTGCTTGCGCTGAACTTGTGTTTCATGGCCGCAGCCACGAAGGCCTTGAAGATGGGATGAGGCCTGTTGGGTCGCGACTTCAACTCCGGATGGAACTGCACCGCAAGGAAGAAGGGATGATCGGGCAACTCGATGATCTCCACCAGTTCGCCGTCGGGCGACAGACCCGAAAAGACCACGCCGTGGTCGGCGAATTGCCCCCGGTACTCGTTGTTCACTTCGTAACGATGACGGTGGCGCTCACTGATTTCAGAATCCCCATAGCAGGAGACAGCCAGTGTGTTTTCGCCCAGCATGCAGGGGTAGGCTCCCAATCGCATGGTGCCTCCCATGTCGGTGACACCGCGCTGCTCGAGCATGAGATCGATCACCGGATGTTCGGCGGCAGGGTCGAATTCGCTGCTGTTGGCCATGGGCAGGCCCACCACGTCGCGACCGATCTCGATCAGGGCCACCTGCAGACCCAGGCAGATGCCGAAGTAGGGCACGCCCCGCTCGCGGGCGAAACGAACGGCGTTGATCTTGCCCTGGATACCGCGATCGCCGAAACCGCCCGGCACCAGGATACCGTGGCAGTCCTCGAAAGCCTCTTCGAGACGACGCTCCCCGACATCGCGGCCCTCGAGACTCTCCGAATCGACCCATACCAACTCGATGCCCACATGGTTCGGGATGCCGGCGTGAACGAAGGACTCGCTGATGCTCTTGTAGGCATCCTTGAGTTCCACGTACTTGCCGACCACCGCGATCTTCACGTGCTCGGGCGGGTTGAGGATGATCGAGACCATCTTCTCCCAATCGCTCAGGTCTGCTTCGGGGACGTCCAAGCCCAGCCTTTGGCAGACCTGGGTATCGAGATTCTGCCGATGGAACTCCAGGGGCACCTGATAGATGGACGGTACGTCCACCGCATTGATGACGCTCTCGACCGGCACGTTGCAGAACAGGGCGATCTTGCGACGCGCGTCGTCGGGAACCGACACCTCCGCGCGGCACATCAGGATATCGGGTTGGATGCCGATGCTGCGCAGCTCACGCACCGAGTGTTGTGTAGGCTTGGTCTTGATCTCGCCGGCGGCGGCAATATAGGGCACCAGGGTCAGGTGAACACAGAGGGTGTCCTCGACCGGGCGGTCCAACCGGAACTGTCGGATGGCTTCGAGGAACGGGAGCGACTCGATGTCACCCACGGTGCCGCCGATCTCGGTAATGATCACATCGATTTCGGAATCCAGATCAGCCGGCAGCTTGATGCGCCGCATGATCTCATCGGTCACGTGCGGAATGACCTGTACCGTGCGGCCGAGGTACTCCCCCTTGCGTTCGCGCTGCAGGATGGTCTCGTAGACCACACCGCTGGTCAGGTTGTTGATCTGGGCCAGAGCCGTGTCGGTGAATCGCTCGTAGTGCCCCAGGTCCAGGTCGCACTCGGCGCCGTCGTCCAGGACGAAGACCTCGCCGTGCTGGAAGGGGCTCATGGTGCCGGGATCGACGTTCAGGTAGGGGTCGAACTTTTGCAGGACCACTTTCAGGCCACGCGCCTTGAGCAGTTGTCCCAGCGAGGCCGCGGCGATGCCCTTGCCCAGCGCGGATACCACGCCTCCGGTCACGAAGATGTACTTCGCCATGGATTCCATTCCTCTCCGTTGGATGCCGCCGTCAGATTACCGCAGGTCCGTCGTCCCGAAAAGGCCGACTTCTAAGTCCGCTTCGCCCAGAGGGCGCGAACCGTATCGAGATCCTCGGGCGTGTCCACGCCCACGGGCAGTCCCGACGCCGTCGCGACCTGGATACGCAGACCGTGTTCGAGCGCCCGCAATTGTTCAAGACCCTCGTATATCTCCAGGGCCGTGCGAGGCAGATTCAGGAATCTCTTGAGGGATGTCCCCCGGAACGCATAGACGCCCACGTGTCGTCGCGCCTGGGTCCATACCGCCGCTTTGCTCGCACCGGGGTGCGTACCCGGCACCAGGCCCCGGCTGAACCAGAGGGCGTGTCCGTCGTCGGCCACGAGCGCCTTCACCACGTTCGGGTCTCGCCACTCGTCTTCGGTGGAGAAGGGATGGGCCAGTGTGGCCATATCGGCGTCCGGATCGTCCAGCAGGGCACCGACCAGAGCGTCCAAGTCGGACGGTTCGAGCAGGGGCTCGTCACCCTGAAGGTTCAGAACGATTTCGGCGGGGTTGCGTGCGAGCACTTCGGCCACACGGTCGGAGCCCGTGGCGTGCTCTCCGGTCATTTCGGCCTTGTAACCGGCGGCTT
>DAOVZQ010000263.1 GCA_030635025.1 bacterium | reverse complement strand
TGGAGCGCCTTCGGCACGGCCGGTACGTGGAACAACGACTGCCGCGATCCCTTCGTCTACGACGACGGGGACGAGTATGTGATGTTCGTCTCGATCCGCCTGTACCAGGACGGGGATCCGTGGTCGGACATGGCTATCGCGGTCGCGAAGTCGACGGACCTGATCAACTGGTCGTGGTCGCACTACCTGCCGGTGACTGTTGGTGGCCAATCGGAGTCGTCGAACCTGATCAAGAAGGACGGCATCTACTACCTCATGTGGACGACGTCGTGGAACGGCGACATCAAGATCGCCAGCGCGACCGACATCGACGGTCCCTACACGCTGAGGACCTCGGGCGGGCTGTACGGCTACGCCAACGAGACGCTCCTGACCGACGATTACCGGATCTACGGGGCGATCGTCGATGACTATGATTCGAACGGCTGGGATCTGCGGCTCAAGAAGGTCAAGATCCATCCCGACGATCCGGTCGCCGAGACGTACGAGTTCACGACGTGCGACTTCTATCCGAAGCCGTCTCTGTAAGATCTGTATGAAGAGAGTGTCGGAGGAACGAACTGAGTTTATCCGTCGGGGACGCTAGAGGGGGGCGATGCCTTGTGCATCGCCCCCTAATGACTGTGTGAATTCTGGTAGGTCGTACAACGTCACGCCCGTATCCCCGTTCACGTCGGGACTGGAGAACTTCGAGTTGGTGGCGGAGGACGACGATCTCCCGGGCCAAGGAATGCCTGGCTTTGAGCGCTGATAGCAGGTAAGTCACGAGGTGTTTTGAGCATGATGGCCGGGTATCGGCCCGGTCGCGTAACTCATTAGTATTCAGTGCGGACGGAATATACGATAGGTACGGGGACTCGGTTCAATATCAACTTGAACCAAGGAGCATAATTGATATAATGCCTTATTCAATCAGGGTGTGCATGTAGCTTTATATCATACGGGGGTACGAGGAAGATGAGCGCTGAAATAATGAATATTGTGCTGCAGGCAATCGTCGTTATTGCTGCCGGAATGGGCGGATATATGATCCGCAATATCAATGAAACCAGCACTAGGATCGGAAAGACGGAAACAGAAATTGAAAATGTTAGAAATATGTTAGATGTGAAAGTCAAGAATCTCGGAGAACGATTGGACGAAAAAATTGTCCGCTTGCAAATGCGAAATGATGTATTTAGAGCTGAGCACAAGAGTACCATCCATTCAATAAATGATAATCTAGGCGACCTCAGCAGTCGGATGGCAAGAGTAGAAGAGGGTATCGCGAATATGACGCGAGAACTTCAGCAGAAGGGAACGGATATATCTTCAGTGAGCGGACAGATTGGGAAATTAGAAAGTAAAGTATATAGCATTCGATCTGACGTTAATTCTGCACATCGCGACATTATGACATTATCCAATAGACTTGACTATCCTGGAAGTGGGTCTTGACGGAACGTGCTTGCCTTATCCAGACTGCTGTCTCTTCCATATATTCATCTGCCAGCTGAAACCAGCGATGTACTTGCCTGCCAATATCCGACATCTCGAAAAGCCTACATTGGACATAATCAGCGCATTCTAACGCAGATGCAACTCAGAAAGAAGTGTTGCACTTGCTTGTTGAACTTGAGGGAGGCGCAGGGTATCATTGAAGCTGGCGTAGACCTCTTTGTGGAAGGCCAGGATGATAGCTTCCATCTCACCAGGCATGGCATGACGGGCCTGATGCCCTCGGTTGCGGTGGCATAAGCTCGCGAGGCCATATTCTTGCCAACGCTTGTGGACCCTTCGGGTCTGCCTGTAGCTGAGTCCCATGATCTTAGCCGCTTCTTTCAGAGTCAGGGTCCGTTGAGCTACCCTTTCAAGAACGTGGCCCCTGTGAGCTTCCCTTCGGCTCAAGACGATCAGTCCCTTCATGCTGTGCACCTCCATGAAGGGGACATTTTCTCATTGCAGTTAGAGGGGATAAAGTCTCATTGCTAACACATGCTGGCAGGAAACAATTGACAGATCCGGACGGTTGTCGTAAAATGTTGATTCGCCGTGCAAGATGCGCGGCGCCATCCATATAACACTTGCCGGGAGGCTTGCTGGGCGAACAGGATACCTGTCTTTTAAAGCCAGAGACGGCTTCTTTATCGCACCAGTGGTTTCGATGATGGCAAGTGCTCCAAGAGCAACAATTAAAAACAAGACATGCTCAGCGAGCGATATTTCACCTGCAATGGGGTGGTTGGTATGCTCAGGTCTGAAATCCGCACTCATAGGTTCGCCTTTGTCTCAGTTCTGGCTTTGGCGTTGTTGTTGCCACACGTGGCGACAGACGCGAACGCAGCTGGCGAGGTGATTTATGAAGGAACCTTCGACGCTCGCGAACTGAGCTGGTTCGATGAGGCGAACGGCACCGTCACACCGGTGTTGCCCGGTCTGCGTCAGCTCGACGATACCGGACGTCCCGATCTGCTTGGGCGATCGCTCACGTTGCTCGTGCCTCTGGACGCCGCTGTAGGCGGTGTGGAGGTCGTTCCCCTGGCAACGCACATCGAGCGGGCTCCGGCATCGCTGCATCGCGCCGAGGCGCTCATGAGCAGCGAGAACGTCGCCGGGACTCAGGCGATACACGGGTCGCGCGATGCGGCTTTCTTTCCCGCCGCCTGGGGCCGTTACGGCGGGACGCATGTCTATCGCGGCTTCAGGCTGCTCACGGTGACAGTCTATCCCCTGCGTGTCGCGACAAGCGGGGACAAGACCCGGCCCGAGCTGGAATTTCTGGACACGTTCGAGATCCGCTTGCTGCCGTCGGTGACGCCGTACAATCCCGATGATGTGGCTCAGCGTCAGCGTAAGGTACCGGGAGAGCGGCAGCGGTTGGAGCGCGATCTGCGCAAGGTCGTCAACAACCCCGAGGCCTTATTCGGTTACCAGCGCGAAGACGGCGCCGAGATCCAGGTCACCGACAAGGGTTTTGATCCCACCAAGACGCCCAGCCTGAGCGGTAGTGCGGTTTCGTATCTGATCATCACGAGTGATGCTCTGGCGGCCGCATTTCAGCCTCTAGCCGATCATCGTACGGCCCAGGGTTTGCCGGCGGTCGTCAAGACCATTGAATGGATCGAAGCGAATTATCGTCACGGCGTGGACATCCAGGAGACCATTCGCCTGTTCATCCGGGACGCATACCAGCGATGGGGTGTCGAGTACGTCATGTTGGGTGGCGACTCCGACATCTTGCCAGCCCGCTTCATTACCAGCTCGTTCTTCCCGCCCGGCGAGACGACCGATATCCCGACTGAAATCTATTTCAGTTGCCTGGACGGCAACTGGAACGCAGATGGCGATTCGCACTTCGGCGAACCGAGCCAGAGCATCCTGAATCCCGGTGACGACTGCGACATGGCCAACGACGTGGCTTTCGGCCGCGCACCCGTCAGCGACGTTTCAGCGGTGAACTCCTTCGTGTACAAGGTCATCGTGCAGGAGACGGCTCCGGCCGGATCCGCATACGCCAACCGGCTCCTGGTCGCAGCCGAGGTGTTGTTCACCAATTCGATCACGCATGCGATCACCATGGACGGCGCCGATTATGGTGAGGAGTTGATCAATGACGTGGTTGTCCCGTGCGCCGACATGGACTATGTCCGGATGTACGAGTCCTACAACCGTCGCGATGAATTCGATCAGCTGATGTATCCGGGATCGGTTCGTGAAACACGCGATGCCGTGCTGGACAGCATCAACACGGGGCGGTACGGCATATTCAACCAGATCGGGCATGGCTTTTTCTTCGAAATGTCGGTGGGCGACCGGAACATCACCGCCGGCGATTGCGATCTCCTGACCAACGAGAACACGTTCCTCATGTACGGTCTCAACTGCGCCTCTGCGGGCTTCGACTACAATTGTCTGATGGAACGGCTCGTGCGAAATCCCGATGGCGGCTCTTTCGCCTCGATCGGCGCCAGCCGCGCCGCCTTCCCCCTGACGGCCAACGACTTCCAGATCGAGTTCTATGAGCAGCTCATGTGCCAGAACGAGGAGCGTCTCGGCGATCTGATCGGCCTGAGCCGCCTGCCCTGGCTGGATTTCGCCGCCTCCGACAGCTACACGCGCTGGACCTTCCTGAACTACACCCTGCTGGGCGATCCGGCCCAGAAGGTCTGGACGGCGATGCCTCGGGTCTTGGACATCGCCGCGCCCGCCTCACTGCAGACAGGTGAGCAGATCGTCGACGTCACCATCATCGCGGGGGGGACGCTGATCGAAGGCGCCTGCATCACGTTGGCCCGCGGCGGCGTCTACGTGCGCGGCACGACCGACGCCAACGGCCAGGTCAGCCTGCCTATCGTCCTGACCGACTCGGGGGATCTGACGTTGACCGTCAACGGCGTGAATCTCGAGCAGACGGTCGAGCTCATACCCGTGACCAATCCGGGGCCCTACATCGCTCTGGACAACATGACGATCATCGACGACGGCACCCTTGGATCCTCGGGCAACGGCAACGGCCTGATCGATGCCGGTGAGACCGTCGCCTTGGCGGCCCGCTTCGAAGACACGGGCTCCGGCGGCGCCACGAGCCTGTCCGCCGTGCTGACCTCGTCAACGCCCGGTGTCAGCCTGGTCGACGGTACCGTTTCCGTGCCCAACATATCTTCGGGCGGTTCAGCCGACGCCTCGGCGCCGTTCCTGGTGACCTTCCATCCGTATATGTTCGACGGGATGCTGCTGGACTTCCATATAGCCGTGAACGACGGCGGCGAGACC
>DAOVZQ010000285.1 GCA_030635025.1 bacterium | reverse complement strand
GTGGGCGGTAAGGTGGCGTTGCTGAAGTAGGGCGCATCCGGACATGGAATAGCGAGGGGGTCGGCGTGCCGGCCCCCTCGCTTTTGTGATGATTGTGTTGGGTGGCTGAGCCTGATAGCATGGGCCGTGGAGGTGTCTCATGCGTCGTAAGCTCAAAGGTTGTTTGCTGTTCGTTGTCTTGTTCGTCCTGATCGTCTGCGTGATCGCCTGGGCGCTCATTACCCAGCCGCTCCTGAGGGCCGGCCATGACATCACCTATCCTTCACACGCCGTCGCCCCTGATCGACTGATCACGCTCGTCCAGACCCTCACCGAGGATTTCCACCCCCGCGACATCACCCATCCCGCCAACCTAGACGCCGCCGCCGCCTGGATCGCCGCTCAACTGGCCGACGCCGGCGGCCGCCTCGACGAGCAGGTCTATACGATCGACGGATCCGAATACCGCAACGTCATCGCCCGCTTCGGCCCCGACACCGAGGAACGTCTGGTGATCGGCGCCCACTACGACGTGTGCGGCGAGAAGCCGGGCGCCGACGACAACGCCAGCGCCGTGGCCGGCCTGATCGAGTTGGCGCGCCTGATCGGCCAGGACGATTGGTCGCTGACCCTCGAACTCGTGGCCTTCACCCTGGAGGAGCCGCCCAAATTTCGCACGCCGGACATGGGCAGCGCCCATCACGCACGGGCCCTGGAGGCTGAAGGCGTTCCACTGCGCGCGATGATTTGTCTGGAGATGATCGGCTATTACGACATAGGCGAGGACAGTCAGGAGTATCCGGTCGATCTCATGAAGGTCATCTATCCGACCAGGGGCGACTTCATCGCCGTGATCGGCAAGCTGGGCCAGGGTGGGATCACACGACGGGTCAAGGGAGCCATGAGTCGTGCTACCCCGCTGCCCGTTGTATCCATGAACGCACCGGCCTCGATTCCGGGCATCGATTTCTCCGATCACCTCAACTACTGGGCCGCCGGCTACGATGCGGTCATGATCACCGACACGGCGTTCTACCGGAATCCCAACTACCATGAATCGACGGATACCTGGGAAACGCTCGACTATGTACGCATGTCCATGGTCGTGCAGGGAGTGTTCGCGGCGGTGAAAGACATTGCCCGATGAGTACGGAAATGTTGCTTTCTGTCTTTGGGTCTGGTAATTAGGAGTTAATTAGTTGCGAAATAGTCTAGTCGGGAGGTATGGGATCATGAAGGCACGCTACGTTCTGATGGCCGTTCCCCTTTTGTTCGTTTTTGCTCTCGCCGGTTGCGGCGGCGGCGGCGACGATACGTCCGCGGCCGGTCCCCCGACCGCCCAGATCAAGGGTATGTTCGGCACCATGCCCAAGGTGATGGCGTCGGACTCAAATCCCATCACTGAAGAGAAGGTCACTCTCGGCCGCATCCTCTATTACGAGGATCGCATGTCCGACAGCGGCGATATCTCCTGCAACAGTTGCCACCTGCTGGACGAGTACGGCGTCGACGGCAACGACACCTCGCCGGGTCATGACGGCACCTTCGGCGTGCGCAACAGCCCGACCGTCTACAACGCCGCCCTGCACATCGCCCAGTTCTGGGACGGACGCGAGCCCGACGTCGAGGCTCAGGCCAAGGGCCCGATCCTGAACCCGGTGGAGCACGGAATGGCCACGGCCGAGGACGTGGAAGCCGTCATCAAGGGCATCCCCGGCTACGCGCCCCTGTTCGCGGCGGCGTTTCCCGGCGAAGATGATCCCATCACCTTCGACAACATCGCCAAGGCCATCGGCGCCTTCGAGCGCAAGCTTGTTACCCGCGGCAAGTGGGACCGCTGGCTGGTCGGCGACGGCAGCGCTCTGAACAGACAGGAATTGCGCGGCCTCGAGACCTTCATCGAGATCGGCTGCACCACCTGTCACATGGGACCGAACCTGGGCGGCAACCTCTACCAGAAGCTGGGCCTGCTCGAAGCCTATGAGACCGCGGATCTCGGTCGCTACGACGCGACCAAGAACGACGTCGACAAGTACTTCTTCAAGGTGCCGGCCCTGCGCAACATAGCCGAGACCGGTCCATACATGCACGACGGCTCGATCGAGACCCTCGCCGAGATCGTGACGATCATGGCGAAGCATCAGCTCGGCAAGACGGTCACGCCCGAACAGAGCGCCGACATGATAGCATTCATGACGGCGTTGACGGGAAAGCTGCCGACGGAGTACATCGCGGAGCCGGTGTTACCGCAGTAAACATAAAAAACAACATCCACGATGCGGGCGACCTGGAGATGGTCGCCCGTATCTTCATTTACAACAGTATGTTATCTGTACACGAGTCGAAAAACACAGACCGCAGCGCCTGCCGTCTCGATGAATCGCCCACACGGTATGTAAAATAGATCCTCAATTCATCATATAATAGCTGTCGTATCTAAGCGGGGATGTCCCTCGCTCGGCGCGTCGTGGGGGTAAGCGCCGCCCCAAATGTGAACAAAAGGAGACCGCAATGCGCATGACAGTCATCCTCATCCTGATCCTTGGAATCCTCGCTGTTGTCGGCTGTCAGGAGGAACCGCTTGGACCTGTGCCCGTCGACATGCAAGCCAAAAACCTGATTTCGCTCGAGGACAATATCGAACATCATCAGTTACTGGAAAATCTGCATTACGAACTCATCGAGGGGACCGTAATTCCCGGCCGGGGAGGCTTGATCGGCGACACCCTCTCGACCTGGCCCAAGGGGTGTTTCTTCGGACTCCAGGTTCCGCCCGGCGCCTTGGACACACAAGACCCGACGCCGGTCGCCTTCTCCGTGCAGGTGCCCACTTACGAGTCGTACATGATGTACAGTCACTTGAATCTGCCGTTGATCCTGCGGCTGGAGCCGGACGGGATCGAGTTCCACGACTCCGTCACGGTCATGGCCACCTACATGCCCTGGGTGAAAGACGAGCCTGTCGATTTTTGGAACGTCGCGCCCGTGGTCGATAAAGGCGCCGTGGTCGATGTGATTTACCAGGATGTCGGCAAGGTCGATGTGCAGTCCGTCGATGCAGGGCGGCGGGTCTCCTTCAAAGTGAACCATTTTTCCGACTGGGAAGTGGGTGAGCTTCCGGACTAACGTCGAGGCGAGGACAGCGCGAGATAAAAGGCCCAGTAAAAGGGATGCGCCCAGCGCGGGTCCTCATCCCGAAGTGATCGTTGGGCGGCGCGCAACGCGTCGGTCGCCGAAGCCCCCGACAGCCAGTGATCATAGAACCGCCCGGCCATGAGCCGGGCGGCTTCATCGTCGATCATCAGGCTCGGCGCCACAACCGTTTGGGCGCCGGCGTACAGGAAGCTGCGGGCCAACTCGGCGCGGGCGCGACCGGCGTTTATGGTCGAACCGTCGGCGGCTTCGCAACAGGACAGGAAGACCAGTCGGGCGTTCAGGTCGAAGTCGCGGATTTCGCCGGCGTCGAGGGGGAGGCGTTCATCGTCGCCCAGAAGCAGTGATGCCCTTTTCGATGAACCCGAGTAGATCTTGGCGTGACTCGCCACGTGGATCACGTCGTAAGCGGAGAGGTCTCGGCTGCGTAGCCGCTCACCGCCGTCGGTGCCCACAAACAGGTCGGCTTCGCCCGCCGGCCATAGGCTGTGGATTTCGCGGGCCTCACGTTCGGCGTGGCGCAAGATTGACAGGCCTGCGGCATCGGCCCGTGAATCGTTGTTGGCTCCCAGGGCGAGTAGGCGACCGGATGTACGTGACGCCGCGGGTGAGTCGGAATCCCTCGCAGGTGCTTCCGAGACGAGGATCGAACCTCGGTCAAGCCAATCCGCATCGCCGGTCTCCAACCGCAGGGCCGCCCAGGGCACCGCATGGAGAACGCCGTCAGGGACGACGACCAGATTCTCCTGCTCGTTCCATCCCGCGGGCGTGCCGCCGAGAGCATTGATCAGTGAGATCATCTCGGATTCGACTATGGGTCGTCCGGGTCGTCCCAGGTCGGCCATCACGGGAGCGAGGGACTCGCTCAACTCTTGCTCGCCGGGCAGTCGGCGCAGAGTCGGACCCGCCATGGAGACGTCCCAGCGGAAGGAAACTTTCTCACCGCAGAAGTAAACGATCTGAGGTTTGTGCAAAGGCAAGTGCGGCGCATCAACGTCGAGGGACCAGTCGGGCAGGATGTCGCACGCGCGATTCAGGGCCTCGACGGCGTCATTGCCGGCGATGGGTCCATCGAGGGTTGCCAGGCTCAGATCGGCCTCGACCAGGTTGCGGCGCAGGTCTCCGTAGTAGTCCTCCTCGTTCGTCGTCGAGTCATAGACGGGCAAGGCGGATCGCACTGCGTTGTAGGCCTTGCGGGCCTCGTCACGACGTCCCATACCGGCCCGCGCCTTATCTGTCTCCAACTCGATGCGTCCGACCAGGGCGCGCGTGGACCAGGGCGTACATAGCAGACGGGCTTCGGAGAGGATGTACAGGGCCTCGTCGAACCGTCCCTCGCGGGAATAG
>DAOVZQ010000279.1 GCA_030635025.1 bacterium | reverse complement strand
TTCGGTCAAAACGAGTTTCTGGGGTTTGAAACCGGTGTCCTTGTGAGAACCGTCGCAGAACGGCTGGTCGGGCGACTCGCCGCACGTGCAGTAATGGTAGGTTCCGGATTCAAGCTTCAGGACGATGGGTTTCGTCCCTGCGATCTTTGATCTCGACATGTCGAAATTCCCTAGTTGAGAGCCATATGTGAATACCTGATCCTTATGCCTCTGGGGCCACAACTAAAACATGACTGATTTTGTCCGCAACCAAGGCTTTGACCCGTACGAATACCGCGCGTATCCTGACTTACGGAATATCCCGGTACAAATCGCGGAAAAGCGCGTAGAAAGAGCCCATGAGCCTCCGAACCCGCATGATCTTCACCCACACCCTGCTGACCCTGCTGCCCCTGTTGGCGCTGGGACTCGGCCTGCGTCACGTCATGGCGCAACGATTGGCCGAACAGTACGACAATCGCGTGGACTCGCTGCTTTCGGCCATCGACGAGCGTCTTCTGACTCACCAGGACGAATTGGCGGCGCGGCTGACCGCCCTGCGCGACGCCGCATCGCTGGATCAAGCCTTCACACTGTCGGTGGCGGGATTGACCGACCGGTCGACCTACCTGGACGAATTCGTGGAGCACGGGCGCGACCTGTCGGGACTGGATCTGCTGGTCGTGACCGACGAGCAGGGCCGGGTGCTGGCCGCATCGCCCCGATTGGAGCTGTCGGATCGGGATGCCCGCCCGTTGCTGCACGCCCTGATCGCCCGTGGCGGCGCGCCGGGCCTTATGCGCGACGCCCGTCTTCCCGAACCCGGTCTTGCCCTGGCGCGCGTCGATTCCCTTTGGACCCAGAGCGGTGAGTTCTATTTGCTGGCCGGACGCGGTGTGGATCTGGTCTTCGTGGCCGGTCTGTCGGGCGGCGACGAGGTTCGGGCCTCGCTGGTCTTTTCAGGTGGAGCGATCGTCTCCGATCCCGGCCTCGATACCTGGCTAACACGGGCCGGCGCCGACGATCTATCCACTCCCGAGTCCGTCGTACCGGGCGACCGTTACCTGGCTCGCGGCGTCCCCTTCCCCGCCACCCTGGAACGCCGAGGCACTCCTCACAGACCGGCCGATCCGCTGGTGCCGGCCCGGCTGGTGCTGACCCATCCACGGGAAGACTGGTTCGCCTCCCTGCGAGACCTGGATTTCTGGCTACTGGGAGCGTTGGCCCTGACCTTCATGGGCGTGGTGCTGGCCTCGATGATCGCCGCCGCGCGGGTGACCCGTCCCTTGGCCCGACTCGCCGAAACCACCGCCGGTCTAGACCTGGATCGCCTCGACGGCCAATTTCCCACCACCCGCCGCGACGAGGTCGGCGTTCTGGCACGCTTCATGACCGACATGGTGCGCCGGTTGCGCGCGGGCGTGGACCGGTTGCGCGCCGCCGAACGCCGCGCCACCCTGGGCGATATGGCCCGCCAGGTGAACCACGATGTCCGCAACGGTTTTCTGCCCATCCGCAACGTGGTCTGGCACCTGGGTCGCGTGGCCCATGAAGAACCCGACAAGCTGGTCGACGTCTTCCTCGAACGCGAATCGACCCTGGACGCGGGCCTGAAACATCTGGAAGACCTGGCCGGAAGCTACAAGCGCCTGGCCGTTGAGTTGCCGTCCGAGCCCGTTGATCTGGCGCGCCTGGCCCGTGAAGCCTGCGCCGGATTCCCGGTCGTCCTGGACGCGCCGGCCGATGGCGTGCTGCCGCCGGTGGCGGTCAACCCCTCCGCCATAAAGCGCGTGATCGGAAACCTGGTGCGCAATGCGATCGAGAGCCTCGACGGCGGCGGCGAAGTCCGCATCGGCATACGACTAGACGGTGATGAGATCATTCTCGATGTGATCGACGACGGGTGCGGACTGGGAGCCGAGCAACTCGACACCATCTTCGAGCCCTTCGTCACCACCAAGGCCGAGGGCAGCGGACTGGGCCTGAGCATCGTACGACGGCTCGTGTCCGACGCGGGCGGACGCATAGAGGTTGACAGCACGCCCGGCCGCGGCAGCACCTTCACCCTCATCTTCCCCAAGGCCGGACCGGAGGCTTCGTCATGAGTCGTGTCCTGATCGTCGACGACAACGCCGCCATGCGCGAGCAGTACGCCTACGACCTGAATCGCCACGGAGGACACGAGATACTCACCGCTGCCGACGGCACAGAGGCTCTCGACCTGCTGGCGGCCGAACCCGTCGACTGCGTCGTGCTGGACCTGGAAATGCCTCGCACGGACGGCTTCGCCGTGCTGCGGGGAATGCAGGAGAAGGACATCGACACGCCCGTCATCGTCTACACGGGAACCGGCAGCTATCAGCGGTGCGTGCAGGCGGTCAAGCTGGGCGCCTACGGTTTCGTCGACAAGGACGAACCCACCGAGCGGGTGGCCCACGAAGTGGAGAACGCGCTGGCCCATGGCCGGATGGCTCGCGAGATCGCGTCGCTCAAGCAACGACTGGCCGACGACTCGGGAATGGTGGGACGCAGCCCCGCCATGGCCGACCTGAAAACGCGCATCGCCAAGCTCGCGCCCATACCGAGCCCGATCCTGGTCACCGGCGAGAGCGGGACCGGCAAGGAACTGGTGGCGCGGGAACTGCACCGGCTGGGCGCGGCCCCCAAAGGCCCCTTCGTGGCCGTAAACTGCGCGGCGCTGCCGGACAATCTGGTCGAGAGCGAGCTCTTCGGTCACGAGCGCGGCGCGTTCACCGGAGCCGACCGGCTGCGGCGCGGCGCCTTCGAGTCGGCCCACGGCGGCACGTTGTTTTTGGATGAGATCGGTGAGCTGCCGGCCCAGGCCCAGGCCAAACTGTTGAGGGTTCTGGAAGAGAACGAAGTGACCCGCGTCGGTGCGACCCGGGCGATCAAGGTCGAGACGCGCGTGATCACCGCCACGAACCGCAATCTGGACGAGGAGGTCGGCGCCGGGCGCTTCCGCGAGGATCTTTTATACCGATTGAACGTGCACACCATCGGCGTGCCACCCCTGTGCGAACGGCTCGGTGACGTGCCGGCGCTGGTCGACCACTTCCTCCGGCTGACCTGCGAGCGGTTTCGGATCCGACACAAGAGCGTCCGACCCGACGCACTGAAGGTGCTGCAGGCACGAGACTGGCGCCGCAACAACGTGCGGGAACTGCGCAACGTGGTCGAGCAGATGGTCATGGCGGCCGACGGAAACGAGATCGGCGCCGGGCACGTGCCGGCGGCCTCCGGTTCACCGGCGAGCAGCGGCGGATTGGCCCTCAGCGGTGGTACATTGCAGGAATTGCGTGCGGCGGCGGAACGGCAGATCGTCGTGGCGGCGCTGGAACGGAATGGATGGCACCTGACCAATACGGCGAAGGAATTGGGGCTGGCCGATCATGCGAGTTTGAGCAAGGTGATGAAGCGGCATGGGTTGAAGCGGCCCAGAAAATAGACCCGTCCGCACCTCGGTTACACCGCTGACTTTACACGTGTAAATCATGGCTCAACATGTTCAGAGCAACACATATATCGTGTACTTTACTACACAATCTCGCGCAAAGCCTCTCGTACAAGCCCTGCCATAGCCCCATGTAATACCATGTCATTCATTACGTTACACAGCTCACAATCAAATACATCACAATGGTCCCCTCCTTGCGCTAACCAGGACAGACATCGAACCCGTCCCCCAATACACCAGCGAAAGGAAACGCCATGAGCACCTCCACCAAAACCAATCACGATCCCCGTAAGCTGAAGCTGGCCGAGGCCGGCATCCTGTTCGTCCTGATCCTCGGCGTCGTTATCGCCGTGGGCGTGAACGTCTCTTCCCGCAACCAGGATGTCGAGGTCGCCGAGGCGCCCGTCATCGAGCAGAGCATGATGGTCGAGGAGTCGATCGTTGTCGCCGAGCCCGTCGAGTCGACCCAGCCCGATGTCCTTGAAGCCGCCGTCACCGAGCCCGCCCCCCTCTACGCCGACGATGCCCCCGCGTCCGAGATCTATCGCGACGGTGAGGCCGCCTATCGCCAGAAGGCCTACGACGAGGCCGCGGACATCTTCGCCGTCTACACCGAGCGCAAGTCCGAAAACGCCTGGGGCTTCTACATGCACGGGCTGTCCCTCTGGAAGGCCGGCGCCGCCGAGGAGGCCGAGATCTCCCTGCGCGCCGCACTGGACATCGCACCCGACCACACCAAGAGCCTCGTGAACCTCGCCCGGGTGCTGCTGACCCAGGACCGCGCCGAGGATGCCCTGCCCGTGATCGCGGCCGCCGCCTCGTTGATGCCCGGCGATACCAGCGTCATGCGCCTGACCGGTCGCGTGTTACACAACCTGGACCGTCCTGACGAGGCCATCGACGCCTATCGCGACGCCCTCACCGTCAACCTCGACGACGCCTGGTCCCTGAACAACCTCGGCCTCCTGCTGATCGAGACCGACCGTTGCGACGAGGCCGTGGCGCCCCTGGCCCGCGCGGTGACCCTGGCCACCGACAACGCCATCTTCCAGAACAACCTGGGCATGGCGCTCG
>DAOVZQ010000058.1 GCA_030635025.1 bacterium | reverse complement strand
GATACGATAGTTTGGTCAGGGCCTGCGGATGATCGGGCACACGGGAGAGCGCCTGTTCGTAGGCCGAGACGGCGTCGGCAGAGTCGCCCCAGCGATCGAGAATGTCACCCAGGTAGACGAGCGGCCAAGCCGAGAGAGTGTCCAGTTCGGCGGCGAGACGCAGATGCGCGACGGCGGTCTCGGCCGTCAGGGAATCGCGCCGGCCCTCCGCCAGCCAGAGGGCGCGGCCCAGCCCGGTATGGGCTCGGGCGAAGGACGAGTCCCGCGCCACGGCGTGGCTGAACTCGGCCAGGGCCCGTTGGGGGTCGGCGCGGGCGCCGTTCTGATGCAACCAGCCCATCCCCCGCACACAAGCGGCGAAGGCGGCGGGCACCGAGGTGCACCCCGGTAAAACGCCGGCGTCCACATCGGCCGGCGCCTCGGCACCCAACACCCGCGCGGCCACGGCGGGCGCCCGGATCTGCCAGGTCTCCAGGTTGGACATGAGGTCGGTGATCTCCTCGTGCACGGGCAGACCGCGCTCGGCGTCGTAGGCCAGCAGCGACAGGGTGACGAGGCCCTCCGGTCCACCCGCCCCGATCCGCAGGGAGCCCTTCAACGTCAGGTCAACGCCCAGGCGCCGAGACACATCGTTGAAATCCGTGATTCCGCGTCGGCTGACCACACGTGACGGCACGACCCATAGGCGATCGTCATAGCGCGCCCGCTGGGCCAGACGCTCGGTCAACAGCCAGGCCAGCCCGTCGGCGAACGCACGCTGGGTCAAGTCACCGCCCTCGACATCGAAGGGGAGCACGGCCACGCCCCGCGCCTCGGCCGACTGCAGGCCCATGGTGCGCAGGACGGGATCTCGCAACGCGGGTGTCAGCAAAAGAACCGCCACCGCAAACAACGCCAACAACGGAATCGCCAGGCGGCGCAGGGCGTCGGTGCGAGTGGGCGGCAGAATCGGACGCAGCCCCGGCTGCGGCGTGAGAATGTTCGAGGCCTGATCCAGGTCGGTGCGCAATTCGGCGGCGGTGTCGTAGCGCCGACCGGGATCCTTGAGCAGACAGCGGTCCACGATGGCGCGGCATACATCCGGCGCAGACCGCCGATTAGCGGTGTGGGAACCGGGGTCCGAGTTCAGGATCGCATAGAGCAGGGCTGGCTCGGTCTCCCCCGCGAAGGGCAGGTCCCCGGTCAGCATTTCGTGGAGTACCACACCGAGCGCCCAGATGTCGACGGCGGGTCCGACATCGGCGCCCTGGATCTGCTCCGGAGCCATGTAGGCCGCCGTGCCGACGGCGGCGCCCGAGCGGGTCAGGCGACGGCCGTCCGCCAGCAGGGCCAGGCCGAAGTCGACGATCTTCACGCGCCCGTCGTCGGCCACCATGAGGTTGGCCGGCTTGATGTCTCGATGAACAACGCCGTGGGATCCGGCGTGGGCGAGCCCCGCGGCGATCTGTCGCGCGTAGTCCACGGCTCGGGCCGGTTCGAGGGGGCCACTGGCGAGAACCGCCTTCAGCGTGCGCCCCTCATAGAAGGGCATGACGATAAAGAGCTCCCCCTCGGGAGACTCGCCGATCTCGTGGACGGTGCAGATGTTGGGATGGTCCAGGGCCGAGGCGGCGCGCGCCTCGCGCATGAAGCGCCGATTGGCGTCCTCGTCGCTCGTCAACTCGGCGGGCAGGAACTTCAGCACGACCTGGCGGCGCAGACGGGTATCCTCCGCCTTGTAAACGACGCCCATGGCGCCGCCGCCGAGCCGTTCAACAATGCGATATTGGGCAACAACTTCGCCGACCATATCCGCGCGACCCTTCATGAAGCGCCCGCCACGGCCATCATTGGCGCGAACGGGCCCGAGATCAGAAACGACAGAGGCGTTGTGGTTCGCTTAGTTGTCCATCAATTATGACACAATCACTCGTCATAATGCAACCGGGGCACTCCGACAATCAGGTGAGTGTTGCCAGCGCGAAGGCTGATCAAGTACATTGATGACCTGTTGTTTACCGATAATCAGGAGGATGATATGAAATTCAAAGAGAGTCAAAATGGAGACGTGACCATCCTGTCCATATCCGGAAAGATCATGGGCGGACCCGATCACGACAAATTCCACGAAGAGATCAAGCGCCTGATCGGCGACGGCCGTCTGAAGGTGTTGCTGGACTTCGCCAAGGTGCCCTGGATCAACTCCACGGGCCTCGGCATCCTGATCTCGGGATACGCCAGCCTCAAGCAGGCCGAGGGTCGACTGATGATCTGCAATGTGAACGACCGTGTCCTGAGTCTGTTCTACACGGCCCAGTTGCACGACATTTTCGAAACGCATGAGTCGACCGAGAAGGCCATCGAGGCATTCTAGAGGATTACCCCGGGACGCTGCGGCAATAGCGGTTGCGTCCCGCCTCCTTGGCCCGGTACATGGCGCGATCGGCGCGCCGGAATAGATCCTGCGAGCCGTGGCCGTCGTCGGGATGGATGGCGTAGCCAATGCTCGCGGTCATGGTCACCTCTTTTCCCTCGATCACGAACGGCTCGGACAGGGACTCGACGATCTTGGCCGCCACCGGCTCGACATCGGCTTCCCCTTTCACCTCGGGCAGCAGCAGCACGAATTCGTCTCCCCCCATTCGCGCCAGCAGGTCGCCCTTGCGTAACTGGGCCTTCAGACGCTCCACGAAAAGACACAGCAACAGGTCACCGGCTTCGTGACCGTAGGTGTCGTTGACCTCCTTGAATCGATCGAGGTCGACAGCCATCACGGCGAAACTGTGCTCGTAGCGGTCGGCGTTGGCCTGGGCCTCGGACATGCGTTCTCGGAAGGTCCGTCTATTCGGCAGACCCGTGAGCGCATCGTGGAAGGCCATGTGACGGATGGCGAGTTCGGCTTCCTTGCGTTGCGTCACATCGTGCAGCAAACCGATGACGCCGATGATGCGTCCGTCCGTATCCCGGTGCGGACCGAAGGTGGCCGTCAGCCAGATGGTCCGCTCGGAGTCCCGGCCGCGGAAGCGGACATCGCAGGTCGGATCGGTTTCGCCCCACAGGGCTCGCTGCACGGCATTGGCCATATCGTGCTCGGCCATGATCGGCATGGCCTCGTACGCCTTATGCCCCAGGACCTTGGACGAGGCCACGCCGGTCAGCCGTTCCATGGCGCGATTCCAGATCACCACCCGGCGATCCGTGTCGATCACCATGATGCCCTCGCCGGCGCTTCCGATCACCTGGGACGTGAACGTATTGGCCTCGTGGAGATCCTGCTGCAGGCGGCGACGGTTGATCTCGTTGCGGATTCGACAGGCCATATACGGCGGCGTCATGATGTCGGGCAGCAGCAACCCGCAAGCGCAGATGTCGGAGAGACTGCGCACGATGTCGACGCGAGTCGCGTCGATCAACAGGAAGAGCAGGGTGTCGGGATGAGCACGTATGAGTTCGACCACGACAGTGGCGAAGTCGGCAACAGGGCAATATTCAGGGACCTGGATCAATACGGCATCGTGGGAAGCGGACGTGGAAAGGGCGCTCTCGGGTGGCCAGGTGTCCCCTCCTCCCGGATTACAATCGACCTCGACAGTTGTCCAATGACAGTCGGTTTCCTGCTGTAATTCGGCCACCAGCTCGGCTCGGCTGTTATCTGGACGAACAAACAGGATGCTGTAACTCTTCATGCTGCAACTTCTTTCATGACACAAGGCCGCAGGAACAGGGCCGATCTGTCCAAGATAAGCACAAAACGGGCCGATTCGCTCTGTTGGAGGCTTTTGAGGTGCGTTTGGGAGGGAAGGAGATGTCGGTAACGGTACTGATTCGCGATACCGAGGTCTTAGCCTTACCTGAACATGCGTTTGATGTCGCTCATGCTCTTCTGCTCGGTGGGGAGGGGGACGGGGGAGAAAGGTTCGAAATCCACGATCGCTTCGATATCCGGATCGTCAAGGCCATCCAAGATCCACGCTGAGATTGAATCTGCTTCAGTCGTTCCCCAATAGTTATTGGTGAAGTCAACTGTGATCTCAGGGGACCCTGGGAAGGTCGTCGTGCGGACAGACCATCCACCAGCATTCAGAATATGCCCATCATTGAGTGACACGGAACTACCCACAACTCTGAGTGTGGCGTATGATCCCCCTCCGACAATATTACCAGAACCAGACACATCACTGCCGGAGCTTAAATAGAGTGGTTGACCGGATGATGCCATCACATTGCGCATGAGAATCACCCTTGAAGTGATTGCGGATAAGCTACAATTCTCAATACCTGAGAATGTACAATCAAACATACTCCCCCATGACCCGTCGTATTGAACTCCAACAATATGGTTATTGAATCTACAATTAGATATCTCTACATCACCCACGCGGGCGATACTTATGCCTAACTCACTTTCATCGAATTGACAGTCTGCAATTATCACTCCCTCACCTGGCGCAAATGCAACGACCCCATAATCCGTGTTGCCCGTGCAGACGGTCTGTCGAATTGACACTTCACTGCTCGGCCAGAGCGCTAATGCAACTACGCCACTCTGTACCTTACAGTTATTTACATCAACGCCCCCACTCCAATATATTCCGTCACGCAAGTTCTCTATCGTAAGATTTTCAATCCTACCATTCAGCACACCGAAGGCGCCATAGATGCCCTTTGGCCTAGGGGTTAGTTGTTTTGAGGTGCTCTCAGGCCCTATGATGGTAATATCAACACCTGAACCAATAATCGATATCGAGTCATTCCATACCGTCGCACAGATGTCCTCGGTCCATCCCGGTACGACCACTTCCTCGGATTCCGTGAACCGGCCCGGCCCAATCAAAACAGTATCCCCGGGGGCCGACATATCTAGGGCGGGCTGAATGGCCGTGAAATCTCCGCTGCCATCCTTTGTAACATGCCACGTTCGGCTGAACGCCACGCTCTGTATAAGCAGGAGGGTCAGTACGAATGAGGAGAGATATCGTAATTGCATAGTCATGATCGACCTCAAAAATTCCAGGCCAGCCCCGGTCCCCCGGGTGTCAGCGCCAGGTGCGGACCCTCATGATGTGGCCGCAATATTTTCGACCGCACCAGTACCGCCGAAAAATAGCCAACCGCGGCGCCCGCCACCAGATCACTCGCCCAGTGCATGTTGTCCACCAGGCGCGCATACGCCGAAGCCGTGGCGATGGTGTAGAGGCCGACCGTCGCCCAGGGGCGATTGATATCGTCCGAGAGGGATTTCGACAACGCGAAGGCGACCGTCGCGTGACCCGAAGGGAACGAGGAGTGTGACGAGAAGAATTCGAAGTCGCGGCTGTTTTCGGCCGACGAGGGCCGGCGTCGGCTGAACGAATACTTGCCGATGCCCTCGAGCACCGCCGACACGGCGATGCTCACGCTCGCCCGCTCGCCGGCTATCCGCACCGCGTCGTCGCCCGCGACCCAACCGGCGGCGGACAGGCCCACACCCACCGGCACGAAGACCACCCACTCACCCCAGGGGCGGGTGACGTCGGCGAAGGTTTCCCAACTCGCGGACTTGTTGTCCAGGACCGACTCGTTGATCTCGTCGTCGAGAGTCATGGTCAGGCCGATGGCGCCGCCGATCAGGGCGGTCTTGAGCCACCAAGAGGTGCCCGAGTCGGTCTCTTCAGCCGTAACGATGCGCGGGAAGGCCGCGGTAAACAGGAACGCGACCGTAAGGATCACTGCGACCAGGGCGGTCGGGCGGTTCGAGGTCATATCCGATGTCCTATCGTATTGTGACAAGAGGTTGCGCTACAGTCCGAACAGGATACGCCCCGTCACGAACACATGCGAGAAGTCCCGATAGCTGGCCAGCACGCTCTTGTACGGCGTGAAAGCCTGCGACTCGTCCGGCTCCGGTCCCGTGAACAGATTGATGCCGCCGCTGAACTCCAGGCTCTCGTGGTACATGGGCGTGTACTTCACGCGCGGGCTGACCAGGGCGGCCCCCGAGCTCATCTCGACCAGACCGCCCAGCGAAGCGGTCCACTGGTCTTCCTTGTAGGAGCGCTGGGCGTAGAAGGTCAGCTCGCGGGTGGTCTTCTCGCCGAAGTTCGTTTCGTCCCAGCCCGGCCGCGTGGTGATCTTGAGCTGCGCCGAGGTGATCAGGTCCCAGGTCGAGAACGTGTAGTCCGCACCCAGCACCAGGCTGATCGAGGTGTAGTCGTCGCCTTCCTCGGTGGCCGTCTGGTAGTCGTCCTGATTGGTGGTGACCTTGGTGAGCAATCGCTCGACACCCGCCTGGGTGGTCAGGTCGGGAAACGCCTTGCGGCCGTACGTGGCGGCGGCTTCCTGCTTGAAGCGCACCCTGCCGAAGACCGTCTCCGCCGACTGGCCGACGATCAGGATGCGCGGATACTTCATGGTCATCTCGGCGGTGTAGCCCACCAGGTGGGTGACGTAGCCGTCGATGTCCTGGTAGTCGTCGTCGAAGAAGGTGGCTTCGATGACCGGGCTTGGCTTGGGATCCAGGCCAGTATACAGATAGCCCGCCAGGTCCCACTCCCCCCGGGACGTGCTCAGGCGCGACCCGAACGAGGCCGAATCCAGGCGTTTTTTGGGGGCGTCCACACCTCGGAAGACATGATCGATGTACACGTCCGTGTAGGTGATGTTGCCCCAACCGTCGTCGACCGGCAGATCGTAGATCACCATGGACGGCATCTGCGAGAACAACGGCGGCACCCAGTAGTCGGAGTTGACCTTGTACTCCCAGCCGACGGCCTCGGCGACAGGAATCAGCGACGAGTTCCACATGGGAATGAGGATGGTCTCCAGGCGGAAACGGCCCTGCTCCTCGTAGTTCCAGGCGAGCTGCCACTGGCCGCGCACGTCCTGCACGCCCGTGTTGACGAAGGGGTCGACCATGTCCGCCGAGCTGAGCACGTTGAAGGGTGAGAAGACGTCGCTCACACCCCACACCACCTTGACCTTGCCCGCGGTGAAGCTGTGGCGGTCGCCTGCGTAGGACACGTAGGCCTCGTCCAGCTCGATCTCGTTCTTTTCCGCGAAGGGGTGGTCCGGTCCGCCGATCTGCATGAAGTCCACCTGCACGTTGCTGCTCAGGTCGTTGTCGTAGGTGCCCTTCCAGGCCAGACGCAACTCGCTCTGCTGCATGGAGACCTTGTCGAGGTCCTGGCCCTGGTAGACGACGTCGCTGGCGCCGGTCGTGTAATCCAGGAAGTAGAAGGGAAAGCGTCCGGTGGAGTCCTGGGAGCGCGCCGCGTAGACCGTGCGCAAATGGCCGCTGAACTCGTGGCCGCCGCTGCCCCAGTCGTCAAAGGAATCGAAGTCCTCGAAATCGGCGAAGTCGTCGTAACCTTCGTCTTCGAAGTCGGCGGCCGCGGCGGCGACGGTCAGGGCATCCCAAGTTCGGTCGTCCACCACACCGGTCACCGGCAGGTCGCGCTCGATCTGGAAGCTGCGCACGGCCTTGCGCGTGCCGTTGCCGAAGATGCCGTCGGCCGGGCCCGGATTGTAACCCAGGCCGGCCAGTCGCTCCTGCGTTTCGCGCACGCGTGAGCCGCGGCTGCCCAGGGTCAGGTCCTCCGCGAGAACGGCCGTGGCCGCGATCAGGATCAACGCGACGACGATCGAACGTATCAAGGGACTCTGCTGGATCGTCACGACATCACTCCTTGGGTTTCGTCCCGAAGTTCAGCAGCAGGGCGCTGGTGAAGAACAGATCCGACGCCAGGCAGGCGACCATGGCCAGGGACGTCAGCAATCCCACGCCGATCAGCATCCCGAAGTTCGAGAAGCAGAGCACCATGAACCCGAGGGTCAGCGACAGACTGGTCAGGATGAACGGAGCACCGGCCTGCTCGAGGGTCTTGGCCACGGCGAGCTCGCGCGTGTGTCCCTGCTGGATGTGCCGACGGTAGTGCAGGAAGAAATGGATGGTGTCGTCGACGCCGATGCCCAGGGCGATCGTCGCCACCACGCTGGTGCCCAGGCTCAGGGGGATGTCCAGCCAGCCCATCAGGCCCAGTACGAAGAGTACCGGCACGAAGTTGGGCAACATGGCCAGCAGGCCCAACGGTATCGAGCGGAAGAGTATAGCGATCAACACGAAAATGAGCGCGAAGGCCAGCAGCAGCGAGTCGCGCTGGCCGCGGATGATCGCGGACACGGATTTTGCAAAGATGACCGACGTGCCGGTGGCCTCCACGCGCACGTCGTCGGGCAGGAGTTCGTTGCCGCGACGTTCGATATCGTCGATGACCGCCGCCAGTTCGCCGGTCGTCATGGATTTGGCGCGCGCGAAAATGGCCATGGAGCTGAAGTCCTCCACCACGTAGCGGGCGCGAACGGCGGGCTCCTCGCAGTCGATGGTCAGGAAGATTTCCTCGTCGAGCGTCTCCTGCACGGGCGAGACGACGAACGAATCGGGATTGTCCTCGTGGATGGCCTGATGGAAGAGCTTGACCATGTTGATCATCGACGAGGCCTTGTCGATCTCGGGTCGCGCCTCCATATAGTCCTGCAGGTCCGACAAAGCCCCCAGCACACGGGCTTCGCGCATGGCGTCTGACTGCTCCCCCTCGGCGATCACATAAAACGTGTTCACTCCCGCCAGATTTTCCTCGATGACTCCAGCCGCCACCCGCACCGGCGAGCCTTCCTTGAAGGAGGTCAGAAAATCCGTGTCGACGCGGATGCGGGTCACACCCACCACCGACAGGGCCGTCACGGCCAGGGCCGCCGCGAGCATGACCCGCCGATGCCGCAGGTTGAAGCGCACGACGTGCTGCAAAAAACCCGTGAAGGGCGTCGCGCCCCCGATTCGACGCGGACGCAGAGGGAAAATCGTGTAGGCCGCGGGCACGAACGTGAACATGAGGAACACGATGATGACGACGCCGATGGTCGCGAACAGACCGACCTTGCGGATATTCGGCACCGGACTGCTCATCAGCGACGCGAAACCGATGGCTGTGGTCAGCCCCGCGATCAGCAGCGGTCCGCCCAGCGAGGCATAGGCCCTGCGCAGCGTCCGTTCGGGTGCTGTCCCCTCGGCGGACATTTGCAGATTGGTCGAGATCACGTGCAGAATCAGCGAACAGGCGATGGCCATCATCAAGGGCGGCACCATGGTCATCACCAGGGATATGGGAATGTCGAACATGCCCATCAGCCCGAAGGTCCAGACGATCGCGATGCCGATGGTCATGGCCGGCACCGTCACGGCCTTGAACATGCGGAAGGCGCTGCCGAGAACCAGCAGGACGAGCGCGAAACCGAGCGGCACGAAGAGGCGCAGGTCGCGCGACATGGTCTTGGCCATCTCCACGCGCGTGTGCATCAGGCCGGCGTAGTGCAGCTCCTCGGGGCCGGTCTCGCGCACGACGATGGCGCGCAGGGAATCGTCGACCCCGCTGGCGAAGAT
>DAOVZQ010000086.1 GCA_030635025.1 bacterium | reverse complement strand
GGAGATCATCGCCGGGTTGAGCGGCGGCGAGATCGTCGTCGTGTCCAGCGACAAGCCCTTGGCCGAGGGCGACAAGGTGGTGAACTGACATGGCGAATGAAGAAACGCAATACGGATTCGCAGCCAAACTGTCACGGACGTTCATCAACTCGAAACTGACGCCGTTGCTGATCATCGCCACGGTCATGCTGGGCCTGTTCTCCCTTTCGCTCACACCGCGCGAGGAAGAGCCCCAGATCATCGTGCCGATGATCGACATCATGGTCATGTATCCCGGCGCCTCGCCCGAAGAGGTCGAGACGCTGATCACCAAGCCGCTCGAGCAGATCCTCTGGGAAGTGCAGGACATGGAGTACGTCTACTCCAGCAGTTTCCACAGCTTCGCGCTGATCACCGCACGCTACGTGGTCGGCACGAACATGGAGGACGCGTCGGTCCGGCTGACCAACAAGATCAACACCAACATGGACCGCATGGCCGCCGGCACCATGATGCCCCTGATCAAGGTGCGGTCCATCGATGACGTGCCCGTCCTGGGCCTGACCCTGTGGAGCGAAGAGTACGAAGGCTTCCAGCTGCGTCGGATCGCCGGCGAGTTGAAGGAAGAACTGCAGAGCATCACCAACGTTTCCACGATCGAAATCATTGGCGGTCGTCCGCGAACGCTGCGCATCGAGCCCGACACCCAGCGGATGGCCGCCTTCAACGTAACGACCCTGTCGATCCTGCCCGCCCTTCAGGCCGCCAACACCAACCTGCCCGCCGGCATGTTCGCCCAGGGCAACGAGCAGTTCGCCGTGGAGGCCGGCACCTTCCTGCGCACCGCCGATGACGTGCGGTCGCTGGTGGTGGGCACGTTCATGGAGCGGCCGGTCTTCCTGGGCGATGTGGCCGACGTGACCGACGGTCCGTCGGAAATCGACACCTACACCTTCCTGGGCGTGGGTCCGGCCGGCGACGAAAACGGCATCGACCTGAACGTCCATCCCCGTGGCAGCGAGTACCAGGCTGTGACGGTCTCGATCGCCAAGCGCATCGGCAGCGACGCCACGCGCGTCACCGAGGCCGTCAAGACCAAGCTCGCCGGTCTGCAGGGACGCCTGATCCCCGACGACGTGAACATCACCATCACGCGCGACTACGGCAAGACCGCGTCGGAAAAGGCGAAGGGCCTGATCCAGAACCTCGGCCTGGCCATCTTCCTGGCGGTCGTGGTGATCTTCCTTGCCATGGGTTGGCGGGGCGCGCTGATCATCTTCCTGTCGATACCCACGACCTTCAGCCTCACGCTGTTCGTCTACTACATGAACGGCTACACGCTGAACCGGGTGACGCTCTTCGCGCTCATTCTGGTGACGGGTATCGTGATCGACGCCACGATCATCATCGTCGAAAACATGCACCGCCATTTCAAGATGGCCGGCAACACCAAACTGTCGACGGCCCTGAAATCGATCCAGGAGGTGGGCAACCCGACCATCATGGCCACCCTGACGGTGATCGCGTCGATGATGCCCATGGCCTTCGTGCGCGGCCTCATGGGCCCCTACATGAAGCCCATGCCCATCGGCGCCAGCCTGGCCATGGCCTTCTCACTGCTGGTGGCGCTGGTGATCACGCCGTGGCTGGCCATCCGGCTGCTCAAGCCCGACAAATGGCGCGAGGACACGCCCGGAGAGGGAACGCTCGGCGGAGATCACGTCGACGAAGAGGTCGGCTACCATCTTCACGACACGAAAATCTACCGCACCTACAACCGTTTCATGCGCCCGATGGTGGACAATCCGCGCAAGGGGTTGATGGCGCTGCTGCTCGTCTTCGTCCTGACCGCCGCGGCCTGTGTGCTCTTCGTGACACGGACGGTTCAGGTGAAAATGTTGCCCTTCGACAACAAGAGCGAGTTCCAGGTGGTGATCGACACCCCCGAGGGCACGACGCTCGAAACCACCACGCAGGTGGCGCGCGAGATCGGCGACTACCTAAGCACCGTCCCCGAGGTGACCGACTACGAGGTCTACGCGGGTACCGCTTCGCCGGTGAACTTCAACGGCCTGGTCCGCCACTACTTCATGCGGCAGGGGCCCAACGTGGCCGACCTGCAGGTGAACCTGGTGGACAAGAGCAAGCGCAGCGACCAGAGCCACGCCATCGCCAAGCGCGTACGCGGGCCCATCCAGGAGATCGCCGAGCGTTACAACGCGTCGGTGAAGATCGCCGAAGTGCCGCCCGGACCGCCGGTCCTGTCCACGCTCGTGTGCGAGGTCTACGGACCCGATTTCGAGGGCCGTATTGATATCGCGCGCCAGGTGAAGGAGGTCTTCGAGACGACACCCGGCGTGGTGGACATCGACTGGTACGTCGAAGACGAAATGCGTGAGATCCGTTTCCTGGTGGACAAGGAGCGCGCGGCCGTCCGCGGCGTGAGCGTTCAGCAGGCCGCCCAGACTTTGGCTGTAGCCTTGAACGGCTACGATGCGGGACTGCTGCACGTGGACGCGTCGAGCGAGCCGGTGCCCATCAACCTGCGCCTGCCTCTGGCCGATCGATCGAGCGTGGAAGCGCTGCAGGACCTGTACATCTACTCGCAGGCCGGCACGCTGATCCCGCTGTCGGACGTGGTGACCACCGAGGAAACGACCATCCCCAAGAGCCGTCACCGCCGCAACCTGAAGCCGGTGGTCTACGTGACCGCCGACGTGGCCGGCGAGCTGGAGTCGCCGATCTACGCGATCCTCGACATGCGCGAGCGCATCGCGGAAATCGAATTGCCCAGCGGCCTGGAGATCAGCCAGAACTTCCGGGAGCAACCGATCTTCACGGAAGATTACGCCCTGAAGTGGGACGGCGAGTGGCACATAACCTACGAGGTGTTCCGCGATCTGGGTGTCGCGTTCGCGGTGGTGCTGGTGCTGATCTACCTGCTCATCGTGGGCATGTTCCAGAACTTCACGGTCCCCCTGCTGATGATGATCCCGATCCCGCTGACACTCGTCGGCATCGTACCGGGGCACCTCATGTTCGGGGCGTTCTTCACGGCGACGTCGATGATCGGAGTGATTGCCCTGGCGGGCATCATGGTCCGTAACAGCATCCTGTTGATCGACTTCATCGAGGCCCGTCTGGCCGACGGTTTGGAGCTGAAGGAGGCCTGCATCGAGGCCGGCGCCGTGCGCTTCCTGCCTATAGCCTTGACGGCGGGCACCGTGGTGACGGGATCGTTCGTGATGGTCTTCGATCCGATTTTCCAGGGCATGGCCATCTCGCTGATGATGGGCACGCTGCTTTCGACGGTGCTGACCGTGGTGGTCATCCCGTTGTCCTATTACCTCTACAAGCGCTAAGAGCGAGGAGGCGATCGTCGAATAAAACATGAATCAAGCAGAGACTTGATCATTGATTATTCGACTGACATTGGCTAAACTTATTTCTTATATGACAAGTCGGTTTTCTCCCTCCAACCCCCGCCGACTTGTCATCCGGCCGGTCGAACTTATAGTTCGACCGGCTTTTTCGTAGTTCCTGCGGAATTGGGCTGATTTTACCTGGAGGTTGCTGTCAATAATCATCAATACAGCTTTATCTGCGATTTCGCATTATCGTCGGCAGGTCAAGCAATCGGCTGAATAAAAGAAGGGGACCGTGCTGTCAGGATTTCCCTGAAGCCTTGCCCCCCCAATACTCCGAGAAAGATCCGATCAGTCAAAGTCAGTATTGTCTCCATAAAAGCTATATACCGGGCCTGACAGTTGATTACAGCTTGATTTGAGCATAGTTATTCTTTCGCGCTCCCGATCATATATCGGGACTTTCCTTAAATTCGGCCATAAGTAAGGGGGGAATCGAGTGAATCATTCGTGGCGCGGCTTATTGATCTTTAATTAGGCGACTAAGAGCCTCCCTTATCGCGACTTGTCCATTCTCCCCAGCCTGTGGTATAATCTGTCTCCCGTCATGGTCCATAGGAATCAGCAACACAAGCAACCGCCAGCGAGTGGACCGCTTCCGTTCTCAATCTATTATCGACTGACCGCTTTGGTCAGAGATAGGGGCTTGCGCATGAAGAAGGTTTTCGCCATCGCCCTGGTGATCATGATGGGGGCCGGCCTCTCGCTGGCGGGGCAGATCACACCGGGTCTCGATTCACAGATGAAATCAATGAAGGGTAGCGACGAGATCAGGGTGCTCGTCGTCCTCAAGGATCGTGTCGATATCGAATCGCTCAACTGGGAGCTGCGCGCCGCCAAGGCCGCAATGCCCATTCGTCATGAAACGGTCGTGACCGCGTTGCGCGATAAAGCCGCCGGCACGCAGCAAGCGCTGCTCACCGAGCTGGACGCCATGCGCGGCAGCGGTAAAGTGCGCGGTTACACGTCCCACTGGCTGATCAACGCGGTGGTCGTAACAACTACCGTCGACGAGATTCCCAAGCTGGCCGCCCGCGAAGACGTGGACGTGATCGAGGCCGACCTTGTGGTCGAACTGATCGAACCCGTCAAGCCGCCCCGGTCCAAAGATCTTGGCGCCAAAGGAATCGGCATCACGCCGGGCGTCGTTTCCGTCGGCGCACAGCGGATCTGGAACGAACTCGGTATCGACGGCACCGGTGCGCTGGTCGGCGTACTGGACACAGGCGTCGACGGGACCCACCCCGCCCTGAGCGAGCGCTGGCGCGGCAACTTCGCGCCGGTGTCTGAATGCTGGCTGGACGCCGCCGGCCTGGGCGACGCGACCCCTGTAGACCAGCACTACCACGGCACCCACGTCATGGGCACGATTACCGGCTTTGCTCCCGATGACACCATCGGCGTGGCGCCTGGAGCCCAGTGGATCGCCACTAACGTGATCAACATGTCCTCCGGCACGGCCTTCGACAACGCGGTCATCGCCTCGCTCGAGTTCATGGCGGATCCCGATGGCGACCCCGCCACCTTTGACGACGTCCCCGACGTCGTGCAGAACAGCTGGGGCGTGAACGAGGACTTCACCGGCTACTTTGACTGCGACTCGCGCTGGTGGATCGCCATCGACAACTGCGAGGCCGCGGGCGTGGTGCTCATCTGGTCGGCGGGCAACGAAGGCACCGACGGCACCAGCACCATCCGCAGCCCGGCCGACCGCGCCGACACCATCTTCAACACCTTCAGCGTGGGATCGACGAACAACACGGAGCCCTTCACCGTGAGCGACTTCTCGAGTCGCGGACCCTCCGGTTGTGGCGGCGCCTACGCCATGAAGCCCGAGATCGTAGCGCCCGGCGCCGACATCTACAGCGCCCAGCCAGGTGGTCTCTACCAGTACCTGGACGGCACGTCTATGGCCGGCCCGCACATCGCGGGCATAGTCGCCCTGATGCGCGCGGCCAACCCGGACGTATCCGTCGAAGACATCAAACAGATCCTCATGGATAAGGCCAAGGACCTCGGCGCCGCAGGCGACGACAACGACTACGGTCACGGGTTCGTCGACGGATACGAAGCCGTGCTGTTCGTCATGCTCGGCTTCGGGACCATCGACGGCACGGTGACCGACCTGGCCACCACGCTGCCCCTCGAGGGCGTCGCGGTGACCTTCACGGCCACCGGCGAAACTGAACGCAATGCAACCACCGACGCCAACGGCTTCTACAGTCTCAGGATGCCCCCGGCCGACTGGACCGTGGAATACTCGGTGTTCGGATACGTCGATGGCAGCCAGCTCGTAACCAACGTCGCGGACGTCGTGACAACAGCTGACATGGCCCTCGACCCGGCGCCCTCCGCCCTGTTGAGCGGCTACGTCTACGACGATCAGGCCGCCCCGATCGACGGCGCCTCCGTCACGGTGCTGAACACGCCGCTCGCCCCGGCCACGTCCGGCGTCGACGGCTACTACGAACTCACCATCCCCATCGGCACCGTTTACGACGTGCTCGCCTCGGCCTACGGCATGGGCAAACAGCAGGTCGCCCTGGACTTCCAGACCGCCACCACGCAGGACTTCACCCTGCCCCAGTTGATCTTCGAGAACTTCGAGAGCAACTCCCTCACGGTCTTTCCGTGGATGACCAGCGGCAACGCCGACTGGTTCACCACGACAGACGAAGTGTACGAGGGGCTCTACAGCGTGAAGTCCGGCGACATTGCCGACAACGGATCCACGGTACTCGAAATCACTCTGAACGTGCAGATCGACGGCAACCTCGAGTTCTACTACAAGGTGTCTTCGGAGGGCACATACGACTTCCTGCACTTCGCCATCGACGGCATCGAGCAGAATACCTGGTCCGGTGAAGTCAACTGGGCCCTGGCCAGCTATCTGGTGACCGCCGGTTCGCACACCTTCACCTGGACCTACGACAAGGACGGATCGGTGAGCTCCAACGGCGACTGCGCCTGGGTCGACTTCGTGGTCTTCCCGACCATCATCCCGCCGACCTTCCCCGAAATGGTCGTCTCACCGCTCAGCCTCGACGTGTCCCTGTCGCCCGGTGAAACAGCCAGCCGTTTCATCGACATCGACAACATCGGCGAAGGCGAGTTGCTCTATTCGGCCACCGCCAACGCGGACCTGGTCGCCAAGGCCGCGAGCAACGACGAGCTCTTTGAACTGGAGAAGGGCGAACTCGACACGCGCGTCGGTCAGTCCCAGCTGCTGGGTTCGGGAGGCCCCGACGCATACGGCTACTATTGGACGGACAGCGACGAGTTCGGCGGCCCCGTCTACGGCTGGGTGGAGATCAACACCCTGGGCACCGCGCTGACCCTGGCAGACGACGCCCTGTCCACCGACCTGCCGCTGGGTTTCACCTTCAAGTTCTACGGTTCCGATTTCAACGCGGTGAAGGTGTGCTCCAACGGCTTCCTGTCGTTCACCACGACCAGCACTGGCATCACCAACAGCGCGATCCCGTCCAGCAGCGAACCCAACAACCTGCTCGCACCCTTCTGGGACGACATGGATCCGACGGCGGCGGGCAGCGGGAGCATCTACTACTATGCCGACACCGCTAATCAGCGATTCATCGTGGAGTGGGACGGCGTCGAGCATTACAGCAGCAGCGACACCGGTGCGCCCGAGACCTTCCAGGTCATCCTGAACGACGACCATACGGTGGTCTTCCAGTACGCGATCACCAACTCCCAGGACGGTTCCACGGTCGGCATCGAGAACGCCGGCGGCACCGACGGCCTTCAGGTCGTATTCAACGCGGCCTACATCCACGACGGACTGGCCACGATGATGTCCTACATACCGCCCCCCGACCCCTGGCTGATTGTCAGCCCGACTTCGGGCACGATCCCCGGCCTGACCACCGGAACGCAGCTGGAGGTCGTCTTCGACGCCACCCTGCTGACCATCGGGGTCTACACCGGCACCGTGGTCATCAGCGGCAACGACCCGAACACCCCGCAGGTGATCGTACCGGTCACGCTGAACGTGGACGACCAGACGGCCGTGGGCGACCTGCCCCGCACCTTCTCCCTAGGCGCGGCCTACCCCAACCCGTTCAACCCGTCGACGAAGATCGCCTACGCGGTCCCGGCCGGCGGCGGACGGATCGACCTGAAGGTCTTCGATCTTTCGGGACGACTGGTACGAACGCTGGTCTCCGGCGAGATGCCCGCGGGCAACCACACCGCCGTGTGGACCGGACTGGATGATGCGGGACGACGCATGGCGTCGGGCACGTACTTCTACCGTCTGCAGGCGCCGGACTTCGAGGATACTCGTAAGATGGTGCTCGTGAAATAGGCGGGCGGCTCAAAGGAAAGCGGCGGGCTCTCTCGGGCCCGCCGCTTTTTTATGTGCAGCTCATCAATCGGACTGGATGGAGAACCCGCCCTGCCCCTGTCGGTGTACCGACAAGGCGAAGGGCGCCGTGTCGGGACAGAACACGGCCTCGAGCCGGCCGCGATAGGGCGACAAGGCCGTGACGATGCGTTCGGGGACGTTGCCCTCCCACGGGTAGAGGTCGTGATCGTCGTCCAGGCGGAGTAGCTCCGCTTCCAATTCCCCTTCGAGCTGTGTGCCGTTTGAATCGGACAGCCCCTGCATATCCTCGAGCTGGAAATTCAGCATCCCGCGCAGCTTGCGCCGGACACGCGGACTGGAATCGTCCATTTCCACGTCTATGTCGCTATCGTCGAAGTCGATCATCTTCACTTCGAGCCAGGCATAGTAGGCCAAGGCGTAGATGTAGGTGTATTCGCCGAGTCCCATGCCGTACTCGGCCAGGGCCTCGTTGCGGTCGTTGGCGAGCTTGCCGAGTTTCGGCGCCATGCCGAAGGCCTTGCCGACCGTCTTCATGATCTCCCTGAATTTCTCGCGGCCGGATGCTTCTTCCTCGTCCAGATCGTCCATGCGCCGGAATTGGGCGAAGGTCTCCGCGAAGCCGCCGCAGTGTTCCATCATGACGGTGCGTACGGCCAGGAAGGTCTCCAGGCGATCGGCGGCGGGCACGCCGTCGACCGGCGGCCGGTAGTCGCCCTGCTGGCCATAGGTCTCGTCCAGGGCTTCGCGGGATTCGATCGCGGTCCTGAAGGGCTTCAAGAGCGCCAGTCCCCCGCCGATGGTGCCGACGATGGACAGGACCACGATCAGTCCGCAACCGAGAGCGCATCCCTTCAACCAGCTCTTGCCTGACGCCATATCCG
>DAOVZQ010000207.1 GCA_030635025.1 bacterium | reverse complement strand
GTGGCCGCGCCCGCATGTCACGCAAGCATCCGCGTCAGTTCTCCCCCCTGTCCACGGCCCTGATGCTGTTGATTCTGTGGATGCTGTTGACGCCGCTGGTCATTCCCTTCTGGGGACCCGCCCTGAGACTCTGGGCCGTACCCACGACACTCTACGCCATCGGCATCATGAGCCTGTCCGCTTGGCTGTCGTTGCGGCGAAGCGTGAGTTGGCCCATGACCGTCAGCGCCTTCCTGGCCTCTCATTTCGGCGCCGGTCTCGGCTACCTGTCTGGACTGGTGGGCGGCCCTCGCTGGAGCCATTCCCGGCAGCAGGTCTACGAATCCGGTGACGACGCAGCCGGTTCGGGCTCCACCGAAGTCTGATCCCACCGCGGGGATATATCCCCCTATTTCCCGTTTTTCATTCATCTCGATGAACTTGCACATGGGATAAGTCCGCATTGTGGCAACGATCTGTCTTCTGATCTATTATTGTAGACTAAAATGATCCTGTTTTAACATTCACCTGGAATCGAACCGGCTTTCGGGCCGTTCCAAACAGAGGGGTTGTAATGATCAAGAGCATGACTTGGCTTCGGCATACGGCACTTGCCCTCATGCTGGCGCTGATCCTGCCTGTGGCCGCATTGGCCGCGGGTCAGGTCGGCGAACAGGCCGCCAACTTCACCCTGACCGACCCACAAAGCGGCACCGCCTACACCCTCAGTGATTACGACGGCAAGGTCCGTTTCCTCTTCTTCTTCGGCTACTCATGAGGCAGCTGTCTGGCGGCGGGTCCGTCAACAGAGTCTCTGGCCAATGAATTTGCGGGACAGGAATTCCAGGCATTCGGCATTGAGAATGCGAACGGCACGGCCGGCCAAACCAACACGTTCAAATCGACCACCGGCATAACCTATCCCTGCCTGGTGGGTGGTCTGCAGGCGGGTCTCGGACCGGCCTACGCCGTTGGATTCGATGCGTTCTTCGTCATGGACGCCAGCGGGCTGATCACCTGGCGACGCCAGGGTTGGAGCGTGACGGGCGCACGTCGTGCCATCAACGACGCTCTCGACGACCTGCACACGGCGGTCGACGGTCCTCCCGACCGTGCGGGATTCCAGCTGCATGCGGCCTATCCGAATCCGTTCAACCCGGCGACCACCATCGCCTATTCCATCGACGGGCAGGGCGATGCTCCGGTCGAGCTGAGAATCACCGATGTTCGCGGACGCTCCGTACGCACACTTTTCGATGGACGTCAGCCCGCCGGCGCCGAGTATTCGATGCGCTGGGATGGTCTCGACGACGACGGACGCCCCGCCAACAGCGGCACGTACCTCACGAATCTGAGAGTGCGCGGCGAGACGCAATCACGCTTCATAACATTGATCAAATAGGAGTCATGCCCCATGTCGATTCTTTATCGGAACGGGGCGGGGCGGCTGCGAAGCCGCCCCGTCCTCGGATACGCGGTCGCCGTCCTTCTGGCGCTGACCTGCCTGCATCTCCCGACGACCGGTGCGGCCGACGATCTGGGCGCGGCGCCCGGTTTCACCCTGGAGACCCCCTCCGGTGAAAAGGTCACCCTGTCGAGCGTCCTGAAACGGGGCCCCGTGATCCTCGACTTCTGGGCCACCTGGTGCGGCCCGTGTCGCAAGGCTCTGCCGAGACTCCAGGAACTCTATGAGGCGCATGAGGACGACGGCTTGACGGTCATCGCGATTTCAATCGACGAGCCTCGCAACCGGCCCAAGATCGGCGCTACGGTTCGCTCGCTCGGGTTGACCTTTCCTGTCCTGCTGGACGGCGACAAGGAAGTCGCCAGGTTATACCGGGTCGATTCGGTGCCCACGACGTTCTTGATCTCACAAGAGGGTCGTGTCACCGCATATCATCGGGGTTACCGCGAAGGGGACGAAAAACTGCTCGCCCGCGAGATCGCGGCCCTGCTCGCCGACGAGGACGTGAGACCATGATCCGCTTCTTCTCGTGGGCGGCGTCGAGAGCGGCTGTTATCGTACTGGTCGCCCTCCCCCTGTCGGCCCTCGCCCCCACGGCGTCGGCGGGCTGGCTCGACACGGGCGATCAGGACGAAGGACAGGTCAGGCCCTCGAACCTGATGCTCTATCAGGTGGGGCGCGACCCGGCCCAGTCGGCCGACACGCTCACGGAGCTCTTCAACCAGTTCAACCTCGAGTACGCTCAAGGCGACTGGCGCGTCGGCCTGCGCGCCGAGAGCTTTCGACCTTCGAATGATGATGGTTTTATCCCCGCGTCTTTTGACGAGATCACCCGCAAATACGTCGACTGGCGCAGCAACGGACTCCACCTGCGCATCGGCAGCGCGTACACCACGCTTGGTCGCGGCCTGATGTTCCGTGCCTTCGAGCTGCCCGGTGTCGTACGAGACGCCATCTTTCCCGGCTCGAAGTACGTGGACAGCCGAGATCTCGAAGGCTTCGTCTTCGATGTGGACAAGGGCCCGGTACGCGCGTCCGTGCTGGCGGGCGTACCCGTCCGCTACCCCGACAACATTTACGGCCTGGACGATTTCGGCCTGCCGAGACGGCAGGGGTACGTGACCGGTGGGCACGCCGCGGTCCGCATGCATCGCGGTGTCGAGATCGGCGCGGGATACCTTCGCACCGAGAAAGTCGGCGCCGACGGACTCGAGGAACTGGGTAGCGCCGACTTGACCCTCAGGCTGGCGTCCCTGCTTCCCGAACTTCGCACCCGCGGTGCCGATGTGAGCTTCTATGCCGAATACGCCGGACGTAGCTGGCGTCCGTTCGATGACGGCCTCGATACGGGCGAGGATGCGCCCCACGCGTTCTACACGGCCACCGAACTCAGCTACGGACGCTGGGGCGTGAGTTTTGAGACCAAGGACTACCGGGATTTCGTATTGGGCGTCAACGACCCGCCGAACCTTGTGCCGGAAATGCGTCAACACCTGCTGAACCGCATGTCGCACTTCCTGCAGCAAAACGAGGAGCGCGGCCATCAACTCTCGCTGATGGGTGCCCTGCCCGGCGACTGGACACTCCAGGCCGAGGCGGCCCACGCCATCAACCAACTCAACGGTCCCCGGTACTACCGACTTAATTTCCTAGGGCTGGAGAGCCCGCCCCGCGCATCCACGCGCGGCGAGGTGTTCTGCGCCGTGGGCAAGGACGAAGTCGAGGGCATCACGGATCATTGGACGATCGGCGGGAGTCTGGATCACGACCTGGGCGATCTGCTCGCCCTGCTCGTTTCGTTGGAATTCCAAAAGGCCGACCGCGAGACTTTCGGCGAAACCCGGACATTCGAAAACATCTTCGTCAGCGCCGGCGTCACTCGGGCCGGCCTCGGCTCGGCGGGAGTCGTGGCCGAGTTTTCCAACGATCCGAACGAGAAGGACGACGGACTCACTTTCGACATAGTGGAAACGGATCCGAAACGCTGGCTTGGCGGTTACGCCACAATTATTCTGGACGCGAATCATGAGGCGAGCCTCTTCGCCGGTAGCCGCCGCGGCGGCACCGCCTGCACGTCGGGGACCTGTTATCTGGTACCGGACTTCGAAGGCGTGGAAGTACGCATATCTAGTCGCTTTTGATGTAATCGACTCCGAATGGTCTTGTGAACCCAATATGAACCTGATACATTTGTACGGTTGGGCGGGAAAAAGCCCAAGAGTCAAACCTGCCAGGTCCTGCCTCCGGTTCCCAATGGTCCCGCGTCAGTCCCGGCGAAGCAAAGGATGAGATTCAGTGAAGATCTATGTTGGCAACCTCAATTTCCGTTCCACTGAAGACGAGATCCGCACCCTCTTCGGTGAGTATGGCCAGGTCGATGACGTCGCTTTGATCACCGACCGCGACACCGGCCGCCCCCGCGGCTTCGGCTTTGTGGAAATGCCCGAAGATGGCACCGCCCGCAAGGCCATCGAAGAGCTGAACGGCAAGGAAGTCGACGGCCGAGCGCTGACGGTCAACGAGGCCCGCCCCCGCGAGCCCCGTCGTCCCCGTCCCGAGTAGTAGTCCGGACAAATACAGACCCGATCGGCACCTCTCGTCTCCATGAGGCGGGAGGTGTTTTTTTTAGACTCGCCGCTTCCAGGCAACCCTATTCCATCGGCATACGTATCCCTGCTGTCCCGTACCCAGGTTTCCGGTCCAATGCCCCCAGGAGGCTGACGAATGCGTAAGGTACCCGTGCTGTTCACCGTCTTGTTTCTGTCACTTGCCATGTCAGCACCGGCCCTGGCCGGTTCGCTGGACATACCCGTCGCCGGTGCGGGGCTGAGCTTCGGCAACTCACGCAACTTCACGGGCTTCCGATTCAATATCCGTGACGAAGGTCTCGAGCGGATCGACGGTTTGACCTTTTCGGTCTGGGTGCCGGAAGAGAGCCCCCGCGGTCAGATCCGGGGCATGTCCCTGGGCATCGCCGGGACGGAAGCCGCAAAGGGCGAAGGCCTCACGGTCAACCTGGGCGCCTGCACTTTCGAGGAATTCGACGGCATCGCCGTCTGCGGATTGGGCGCCGATGTCGGCGAAATGAGCGGCATCGGCATCGCGGGTCTGGGCGTAGGCGGGAGTGACATGTCCGGCATTTTCGCGGCCGGTCTCGGCATCGGCGGTGACGACCTCACGGGGATCTTCGCCGCCGGTCTCGGCATCGGCGGTGACGACCTCACGGGCATCGGCGTCGCGGGCCTGGGCATCGGCGGCGACACCCTGACCGGGATTTACGTTTCGGGGCTGGGCGTGGGCGGCGAGACACTGGACGGGATTTTCGTTGCCGGCCTCGGCGTGGGTGGCGAAAGCCTCTCCGGCCTGGCGGTTGCCGGCCTAGGCGTAGGCGGCGAATCCTTTACGGGCGTGGGCGTTTCCGGCCTGGCCGCTGGCGCCGAAAATGTAGAGGGGATCATGGTGACGTGCGCGTACCTGAAATCTACCTATGCAGAGGGCCTCATGATCGGCGGCTACAACCATGTGAGCGAACAGATGACCGGCCTGCAGATCGGCCTTATCAATCGGACCAACGAATTGAAGGGCGTGCAGATCGGTCTTTTGAACTACGCGGGAAACAACCCCTCAGGGTTGAAATTACTGCCCGGAATCAATGTGCATTTCTAGAAAAAGTGAGTTCGGGGTATTGCCTCGGCCCCGACATTTCCGTACGTTGGACTTGCTGAATGCATTGACGGATGTGCAACATTCACTTCATCACTGTTGACTGACAGCGCGTCTCCTCAAATGTCAAAGTCAGCGTCGGGAGGGCTTCGGCTCTCCCTTCACTTTTTTTTGCACATATGGCTGGTTGATTTGACCCCACCGAATTCAGATTTGTCGCAACTTGCTCTCCCCCAACAAGAAACAAATTACCTGCCTCCCTGCTAACCGATGCATATTGCGTGTGGAAATTAATTATTCATTATCGGTTTATTATTTTTAATTTAGGCCGGGCAATTGCTTACCGATTTGCTATCATGTGCGGTCATGACACCTGGAGGTAAGCATGGATAAAAGGCAACTGTCGACATGGGCCTGTGCGCTCATCGTCTTGATACTCGGTTTCAATTACATCGACCTTTTTACGCTTAACAGCTGGGCCGTATGTCGCGTTAGGGTTGTAGCCCTGATCAATC
>DAOVZQ010000172.1 GCA_030635025.1 bacterium | reverse complement strand
GACCTGGGCGTTGCCTCCACGCAGCAGAATGCGAAGACGGACGTGAACGTCTCCGGTGACGTCAGTTACAAGATGGGTCGGAACAACTACAGGTTCGATCTCACCACGTCGTTCAGCCGGCAGGACTCTGTCGCCAACATCTCCAAGTTGAACACGAGCTTCGTCTACCAGAGAGAATTGCCGAAACAGTGGTACGTCCTGGGTCTCGTGTCGGGTGAGCAGAACTCCCAGATGAGCCTCGACATCAGAGCTTCCGCGGGAGGCGGGCCGGGACGGTTCCTCGTCCAATCGAACACGCTAACCCTCGCCACGACCGTCGGGCTGGGATACTCCCGAGAGCGGTTCACCGGCCAGGACGGCGACAACGTCTTCGAGGGGTTCGTCAGAACAGATTTCGCGCTCTTCAGCATGGGCGGCCTCACGACAAACCTCTCCAGTAACCTTATGGTCGTCCCCGTGATCAACCAGGGGGGACGGTGGCGGATCACCAGCGTTACCTCGTTCAAGCGGGAGATCATCACGGACTTCTATTTCAACGTCAGCCTGAACGAGTTCTTCGACAGCCAGCCGCCGACCGAGGACACCAACAAGAACGACTTCAGCGTGACCACGTCGTTCGGCATCAGCTTCTGAGCCGCGGGGTCTCGGGCACGTGCCGACTGCGTCGCGCTTGGCGCAAACGATTCTCGATAGTAAGATCCGCCCCTTCGTACGTGGTCTGGATGAGCAACCGCGGGAAAGGAACAACGGAATGATTCAGTTCAGCAGCATCCGCCGAGTCTGTGCCGTCGTGCTACTGTGCCTCGCCGGCACGACGCCGGCCTGGGCACAGCAACAGCCCAACATCGTCGTGATCATGGGCGACGACATCGGAATGTGGAACATCGGCGCCTATCACCGTGGCCTGATGGCCGGCCGTACGCCGAGCATCGACCAGCTGGCCGCCGAGGGCGCGATCTTCACCGACTACTATGCGGAGGCGAGCTGCACGGCCGGCCGCGCCTCGTTCGTCACCGGCCAACTGCCGATCCGCACCGGTTTGACCACCGTGGGGCAGGCGGGCGCTGCCATCGGCATGCCGGCTGCCGCGCCGACGATCGCCACCGTACTCAGAGAGATGGGCTATGCCACCGGACAGTTCGGCAAGAACCATCTGGGTGACAGGAACGAGTTCCTGCCCACGCTGCACGGCTTCGACGAGTTCTTCGGCTATCTCTATCATCTCGACGCGATGGAGGATCCGTTCAACAAGACGTATCCGCCGGAGTTGAAAGACAGGGTCGGCCCCCGAAACCTCCTGCATACCTGGGCCACGGACACGGATGACCCGACGGTGGACCCGCGCTGGGGCAAGGTCGGCAAGCAGAGGATCGTCGACGAGGGTCCGCTGCCGCCTCACCCCACACAGGGCATCAAGTACGACATGGAGACCGTGGACGACCACATCCTGAAGTTCTCCACCGACTTCATGGAGAAGGCACAGGCGGCCGGCAAGCCTTTCTTCGTCTGGCTCAACCCGACCCGCATGCACGTGTTCACGTACCTCTCCCCCAAGTATGAAGCCCTGAAGACACCCGAGAACGGCTGGTCCCTGCAGGAAGCCGGCATGGCGCAGTTCGACGACATCATCGGCAGCGTCATGCAGAAGCTCGAGGACATGGGCGTCTCGGACAACACGATTATCGTCGTTACGACGGATAACGGGACGGAGACCTTCACCTGGCCCGACGGCGGCAACACGCCGTTCAAGGGTGCGAAGGGCATGGGTACCGAGGGTGGCTTCCGGGTGCCTGCCGTTGTTCGCTGGCCGGGCAGGGTGGAGCCGAACCAGGTCATCAACGGCGTGATGTCGGGCATGGACTGGCTTCCGACGTTCGTCACGGCCGCCGGCAATCCGAACATCACCCAGGAGCTGCTCGCCGGCAAGACAATCAACGGCACCAACTACAAGGTGCATCTGGACGGCTACGACCAGACGGACATGCTGACCAACGGCGGTGAGTCGACGCGCAGCGAGTTCTGGTACTTCACGCAATCTGAGCTGGCCGCGGCTCGGATCGGCGACTACAAATACGTGCTGATCGACCAGCCTGATGGATGGTTGGGAGCGTCGGTCAAGTTGAACTTCCCGAAGCTCTACAACCTTCGCCTCGATCCGTTCGAGCGCTTGGGATACGGACCGAACGAATCGTTCATGTCGTTCGAGAATTTCTACGGACGCGAGTTCTGGCGCTTCGTGCTCATGCAGCAGGAAGTGGCCAAGCTGGCGCAAACCGCCATCGAGTATCCGCCCATGCAGGCGAGCGCGAGCTTCAACCTCGATGCCGTGAAGAAGAAGATGGAGGAGGCCAGCGCCGCGCAGGGACAGTGAGTCGGTGACCCGCAGGTAGAGTCGTAATGTGAATTGGCGGGCGCTCCGAAAGGGGCGCCCGCCGAGGCGCACGGCAAATGGGCCCCTGCCACAGCGAAGAGTCGAGACACATACGATCCTAGACGAAAGGCGTTAGTACATGTCGATGCAACTCAGATATCTGGCGATCGCTCTCGCCGTTAGCAGTGGGCTCGCCGCCACGCCGGCTCAGGCGCAGGACTACGACCTGGTGATCCTGAACGGCCGAGTGATGGACCCCGAAAGCGGGCTCGACGCGGTTCGCAACGTCGGTGTCAAGGACGGGAAGATCGCCATCATCACCCAGAGCAGTATCCAAGGTGCGGAAACGATCGATGCCTCGGGCCATGTGGTTGCTCCGGGCTTCATCGATACCCACCACCACAATGTGTTAGTGCCGTTTGGCAGAAAACTGGCACTGCGCGACGGCATCACGACGCCGCTGGAGCTCGAGGGTGGCGTCCTTCCGGTCGGTGAGTGGTACGACAGCATGGAAGGCAAGTCCGCAACCAATTATGGCGCCACGGCCAGTGTAATGGCGGCCCGCGAAATGGTTTTGAATCCAAACTTCAAGTCGAAGAGCGGCGCATCACTTTATGACCTCGAGGATGCCAAATCATCCGGGGCCACGATGAATTGGTCGACGAAAGTCGCCACCGATGCCCAGATAGATACGATCCTCTCCAAACTGGAACAGGGCGTGAGGGAGGGCGCGCTCGGCGTAGGGCTTACGACGGGCTACATGGTCGACGGCATTACCTCAAAAGAGACGTACGGCGTTCAGGCGATTGCCGGGAAGTACGGGCTCCTCCTGGGGCTGCACGGGCGATTCTCCGGCCAGGATCAAGGTGCCAGTGGGATGTTGGGGACGGACGAGCAGTTGGCTGCCGTGTTGGCGGGCGGTGGCGGCTTGATCGTCCAGCATATGACGGCGCAGTGCCTTGACTTGACGAAATATTGCCAGGAAATGATCGATAAGGCCTACGCCTCTGGCCACCAGGTCATTAGTGAGATCTACCCCTACACCTACGGTGCGACCATTGCGGCCGCAGACTATCTCCATCCGGACAACTACCAGAACAACATGGGCCACACCTACAGCGACATCGTCGAGATAGCCACGATGACACCGTTGACGAAAGAACGGTATGAGTACCTGGTGAAGAACGCACCGTTCACCAGCGTCACATTCGAGAACGCCACCAAGGAGACCGTGGCCCAGGCCCTCGCGCATCCGACCAGCCTCGTCGGCAGCGATGCGTTTCCTTATAACGCGAAATCAGATGGCTCTATTATTTATGATTGGGATACGCCCTACGACGCGGTCAACGGCCATCCCAGGAGCGCCGGAACCCATGCCCTGGTGCTGCAAATGGTGCGCGAGCAAAACCTCATGCCACTGATGCTGGCGATCTCGAAGATGACCTACATGCCGGCCAAGTTCCTGCAAGACAACGGCATACCACAAATGGCCAACAAGGGCCGCATAAAGGTCGGCGCCGATGCGGACGTCACGGTGTTCGACCCCGCCACGGTCAAGCAGAATGCTACCCCTGCAAACGGTGGACTGCCTTCCACCGGGATCCCCTACGTCGTGGTCAACGGCACGATCGTGGTAAAGGGCTCGAAGGTCCTGAAGGACGTGTTTCCGGGCCAGCCCATAAGGTTACCGGTGCAGTAGTAGGGACGCGGGGCGCCTGGACAGCGGCACGGCGCCGGGTACCAAGCAGGACGGGGTTACGATGACACTCTTCTGGAGCGTCGCGCTTCTACTCGGACTGACCGCGCTGTTCGGCCTGTTCAACGAACGCGTCCTGCGCCTGCAGGCCACCATCGGGCTCATGCTGCAGGCGCTCGTCCTCACCGTGGCCCTCTTCCTCCTGAACGCCTTCGGTGCGGTTGACGTCCTGAGTTGGGTGCGGGGGCTCGTCGGCGATCTGGACCTGAGCGAGACGCTGCTGAACGGCGTGCTGTGCTTCATGCTGTTCGCCGGCGGAGCCGGCGTGCGGTTCCGGTCGCTTGAAGAGGAGAAGGGGACCATCGTCACACTGGCGATCGGTGCTACGATTCTGGCCTGTCTGCTGATCGGCCTCATGCTGTGGATCGTCCTAGGGCTGTTCGGCGTCCGGATTCCTTTCGCGTACGCGTTCGTGTTCGGCGCGCTGATCTCTCCCACGGATCCCATCGCGGCGTTGGCGATCCTCAAGCAGGCCGGCCTGCCCGACCGCCTGGAGGCGATCATCAACGGGGAGTCGCTGTTCAACGACGGTGTGGGAGTCGTGCTCTTCACGATCGCCCTGGGCCTCGCCGCCGGGACGGCTGATGCGACGCTCGGCGGAGCCGTCGGTCTTTTCGTTCGAGAAGCGCTCGGCGCCGTCTTGCTCGGGCTCGCGGTGAGCCTCGTGATGCACCTCATGCTCACGCGTGCGAGCCTGTATGCCACGCAGCTCGCGATCACCCTGGCGGCCGTCATGCTGGGTTACGGCATCGCCCTGCGCATAGACGTTTCCGGCCCGATCGCCATGGTGGTGACCGGCCTGGTCATCGGCAACTTCACGGCGCCCCGGCTGCCCGATAAACTGCTCGAGCCCCTGAAGACGTTCTGGCACGGCATCGACGAGATCTTGAACTCGCTCCTGTTCGTGCTGATGGGACTGTCGGTCGTCCTGGTCCACACGATTCCGGGCGACTCGCTCCTGGTGGTCGTGCTCTCCGCCATCGCCGTGTGTCTCGTCGCGCGTGCGATCAGCGTGTTCGTGCCGATCGTCGGGCTCTCAGCTGCGGGGGCCCTCGACGGTGACCGCTGGGGCCTGACCAAGCTGCTCACCTGGGGTGGCCTGCGTGGCGGACTCGCGTTGGCTCTGGCCCTCTCGCTGCCCGACAGCCCCACCAAGCCGTTGATTGTCAACATGACCTTCGCGGTGGTCGCCTTCTCGATCCTGGTCCAGGGGTCCGCCATCGGCACGTTCTTCAAGCCCGACTACCTGAAGAGTCTCCTGAAGTCGGCGTCGTAACATGCGGGACGACAGCGTAGCGGCTCGACAGGGCGTGACAGCTCGACTCGGACTCGTCGGTAGAGGGAGATAGCCAGTGCTTCGGCAAATCGCGTGGGGATCGCTCCTCGTCTTCGCCACCACGGTCGTGCACGCCAGCTGCACGGGGGCGGCGCTGCGGTCCCTCCAAGTCTTGCAGCCGGAACGTTGGCGAACGAGGCCGCGTTTCTCGGCGACGATCCTCGTCTCGGCGCTGGTGCTGCTGATGTTCCTGGCTTCGGTGTTCGAGTCGCTTCTCTGGGCCGTAGCGTATCTGGCGCCCGGCGCGATCGAGGGACTCGAGCAGGCCCTCTATTTCTCGATCGTCACCTATACGACCCTCGGTTACGGCGACGTCACTTTAGATCAGGACTGGCGGCTCCTGGCCTCCTTCGAGGCGGCCAACGGCATCATCATGTTCGGCTGGACCACCGCCCTCATCGTCGCCTTCTTACAGCGCCTCTTGTCCTCGCTCAAGGAGGCGAAGGGTGGGGAGGGTGGGCGATGAAGCAAAGGTGTTTCGCGATGTCCGGGGATGGCCGCAGTGGCGTTTCTCTGCACGCAGAATCTCTGCGTCACGATGCATCGACAGCCTGTAGGCAAGGTGTATGGATCGCGCAGAAATTTGCGATACCAT
>DAOVZQ010000304.1 GCA_030635025.1 bacterium | reverse complement strand
TTGAACGAAAAGGCTTTATTGAAGGCCTCCGTTGCCGATCTACTCCCTGCGGAGATCGTGTCGCGACCAAAGCAGCCTTATCGTGCGCCCGACAGCGCCAGTTTCATGGTGGGAGACGGCGCCGAGCTGGCCGGGACCATGCTCGGTGAGGAGGCCTTGCGCGACGCTGGTCTCTTCGCGCCGCAGCGCGTGGCCGCCTTGGTGCGCAAGTGGCGGGCGGGTAAGCTGACAGGCGCCCGCGACAACATGGCGTTCATCGGCGTACTCAGTACACAACTGCTGGCGCGCCGTTTCGGACCCGAGCTCGAGCAACGCATTACCGAGAGCGCCTTGTCGCCGGACGAGATCGAATGGCGGGGCGCGTCAGCCGAAAATCACTGAAGATCATCAACCTTGGCGGGAGTACATGAAAACGATGGAATTGAGGGAACAGCTTCACGGCTTCGTGGTGGAAAATTTCCTGTTCGGAGACACCGAGCCCCTGAAGAGCGACGAGATGTCGCTGCTGGACAACGGTATCATGGACAGCGTGGGCGTGATGGAACTCGTGGCCTTCCTCGAGCAGGACATGGGGCTGACCATCGAAGACGCCGAACTGGTCCCCGAGAACCTGGACTCGATCGCCAACCTCGTCGGCTTCGTCAAGCGCAAGCAGGTCTGAGCCCATGGCCACGGTCCACGGCCTACTCGCCGAAACGACGCTCAAGCGTCCCGAGGCGATCGCCCTGACCCACGGCGACGTTCACGTCACCTTCGCCGAGCTCTCATGTAAGGCGGACCGGGTGACCGCCTTCCTGGCTGATAGCGGCGTACGTCACGGCGACCGTGTGGCCCTGTTGATGGAGAATTCCCCGGACTATGTCGCAGCCTTCTTCGGCGCCCTGCGCGCCGGAGCCTGCGTCGTGGCTCTGAACCACGCCAATCGCGCCAAGACTCACCGTGAGTTGCTGCGTGACTCGGGCGCTGTAGGTCTGCTGACCCGCGGTCGCGAGGCCCGTCAATTGCCTGACATCATCCGCGACTGTCCCGACCTCAGATTCGCGGTCACCGACAAGCGCAATCCCAAATGGGAGTTGCCTGCGACCTGTACACAGCTCGGTCCCGACGATATATCCACCGCCGGCGAACCGCCCGCTGTCGATGTGAATGCCGACGATCTCGCGGTCATCCTCTACACCAGCGGATCCACGGGCACGCCGCGGGGTGTAACCCTGAGCCACGGCAATCTCACGGCCAACACGGAACAGATCCTGGGTTACCTGCCCCTGGACGAGACCGACAGCATCTGCTGTGTCCTGCCGTTCCATTACAGTTTCGGCAATTCACTACTGCTCACGCATGTGAAGTGCGGCGGTCGCGTGGTGATCGACAATCGCTTCGCCTTCCCGCAGAAAATCATCGAGACCCTGATCGACGAACGCTGCACAGGTTTTTCCGGGGTGCCCAGCCACTACGCCATCCTGGCGGCACGCACTGATTTCCTGGAGCGACCCCACGAACATCTGCGCTACCTGACCCAGGCCGGGGGCGCCATGTCGCCGGCGTTGACGCGCCGCATCCGCGAAGCCTTGCCCGAGCGCATCAAGCTGTACGTGATGTACGGCCAGACCGAAGCCTCGGCGCGACTCTCCTGGCTGCCGCCCGACCGACTGGCCGAGAAATACGGCTCCATCGGTACGGGCATCCCAGGCGTAGACTTGACGGTCCGCCGTCCCGATGGCACAGAATGCGAAGTGGACGAGCAGGGCGAAATCATCGCCGCCGGCCCCAACATCATGCAGGGCTACTGGAATGATTCCGACGAGACCGCCGAGGTACTCTTCCCCGACGGACTGCACACGGGCGATCTGGCCTACCGTGACGCCGACGGTTTCATCTTCATCGTCGACCGCGTCAAGAACATGATCAAGGCGGGCGCGAACCGCGTCAGCGCCAAGGAAATCGAGGAGACCATCCTCGAGCTGGACGGCGTGGTCGAGGCGTGCGTGATCGGCGTGCCCGATGAGTTGTTGGGGGAGGCCATCGAGGCTTGGTTGGTTTGCGACGGGGACGACAGTCCCGACGAGCAGGCTGTTCTACGCCACTGTCTGGCCGGATTGGCCCAATTCAAGGTGCCGCGCACGATCCATTTCGTGGATGCCCTGCCCAAGAATTCCTCCGGCAAGGTCCTCAAAGCCGAATTGCGCGCTTCGGTGGATTAAGATCGTCAGCGTGAGATCCTGACGACCCTGCCGTATTCTTCCCCACCGCCCCGGTATCGGAACGTGCGCAGGACCTCGTGGGCCAGACCTTCTCGCGTCGAGAACATGGCGGAGGCCGGGCGTTCTCGTGGCCAGAGCGAGGGATACATTTCGTCATCGCGATCGCGGACGAAAATTACATCACCGTCATCCAGGATGTTACCTGCCAGCAGCTCATCGAGCGAATACCGCTTGTGGATGTCGTCCGAACGCTCGTTGGTCTTCATGTAGGCCTTGAGATCCTTCCTGATGAAATCGACGTCCAGTGAGAGGACCCGGGCCTGGTTCTCCGTGAGCCATTGCTTGAGCAGACCACGCGACGTCTGCACCGCCACCTGCTCGTTCAGGGAGTAGGGCGAGTAGGCGATGTGATAGAGATCGCCCTTCCGCTTGTCCCGCAAACCATGGTCGTAAGCCGATTCCATCTGTTCGATGCCCACGTAATAGAAGGGGAAGCTCTTGGGTAAGAAGATCCGACAACCCGTGGGCTCGATCTCATTCTGCAGGTACGAGCCCAATTCGCGGAAGGGCTCGTGCCGGTTTTCCCAGCGAAAGTATTCGCTGTAACTGATGAAGATCTGTGCTGCAAAACCAAAGGCGAGCACGCCGAGTATCAGGCGCCTCACTTGCGCGGTGCGGGCATCGATCAGTCCGGTCAGGCCGTGCGCGGCCAGAATCATGACGAACGGCATGACGAGGTTCAGGTAACGCTCTCCGAGGCGTCCCTGGAAGACCAGCACCAGGAAATACAGGGCGCAGGTGACGGCGAGGATCTTCACAAACCGTGTTTGGCGCCAGGCGCAGCCGATTGCGTACAGGAGCACGGCCAACAGGGGCAGTGTCACTGTGGTGCAGAGCTTCTCCAGCACCTTGAAGGCGACCCCCGGCAGGGGTGTGGCGGTGGCGCCCTCCGGTTTCATGACTATCACGCTGAACCAGGCCGCCGCCTGGGTGACGAAGTCCGGGAAGTACCAGATCTTGTAGATCAGAAAACCGACGACGAAGAGCAGGGCGTTCAGGATGACGTAGCGCCAGGCCTTCACGTCCCTGAAAGCTGTGCCTAGGAATCCCAGATAGACTATGCCCTGGATGATCAGCGAGTTGAACTTGCCCATGAAGGCGAGGGCGAAGAACAGAGCGCCGAGCAGATTGCGTTTCCGGCCCAGCGAATCATTGCAGAGGAAGAAATAGGCGCCGATCATGAAATAGCATGTTTGCCCGATGTCGTACTGGGCATACCGCGCGAAGGCGAAATCGAAGGGCAGCAGCAGCGAGAGGAACACGGCGATCGTTGCGGTTCGTGTCGACAGGAAATGCCGAGCGATCAGGAACGTCATCAGGACGATCACCAGGCTTTGAACAACCACCGGGAAGCGTGCGGCCCATTCGCCGGCGCCGAAGATCTGCACCGACAGGTAATGGAAGAGGGCGCTCGAGTTGTTCGACAGGATCGAGGCCGGGAGCGAGCCGGTGTAGACGCGAAAGTCGATCGCCCGGATCAGGTTGTGAATCTCGTCATAGCGGAGCGACGCATGGCCGAGGAATGCGAAGCGGGCTGCGGACAACATGCAGATCGTGGTGATCAACGCCGAGCGGCCCCATGTCTCTCGGGATTTTTGCGAGGAGTTTGTCATGGTCTCGTGCTCCTTCGGGACAATCCGGGTTCGGGGGACCCTTGAGAGGGATCCGGCCCTCGAAACAGTATCTTTTCGTCAGATCGGCGTATAGGGCTAATTGGGGAGTGAGGCCAATCGATCGGCGTGGGAATACTGGGTGTCGGCCTGATCATACGTTTGTCCTTGTTGAATAATCCGTCCGGACTATCAGGTATGCAGTGAGGAGGAAATCTTCCGTTTGACATGCTGTGTATCACATAGTATAGTGTTGTACATGGTGAATCGAGTTAAACAGCAATCAACAAGCCAGCTCAGCTCGGAACTCAGGCGGGGAACGCTGGTCCTGGCGGTGCTCAACCTGTTGCGGCAGGAGCAGTACGGTTATTCGCTGCGGGAGAGGCTCGTGGCC
>DAOVZQ010000075.1 GCA_030635025.1 bacterium | reverse complement strand
GCCAGGGATACCGGTTGTACCGAGTCGCCACCGGCGCGTTCGGGCCGTCCGCGGGCGAAACCGGCGCCGCGCCCCTTGCCTTCGGCCTTGCCCTGCTTGAATTCGGTCATGGCGTTCCAATCGCGGCACTGGGGACATTGCCCCAACCAACGGACTTCCTCGTGCCCGCAATTGCCGCAAACATAGCGTGTGGTCGACTTGGCCATGAATCACCTTTCCAAAGAGGTCCAAGCAGGATAACGGGTATCGGGCGGGAGGTCAAAGGGACGGCCGTGCAAGATTCGCGCACGGTGCTTGCTCCCTGGACGGCACACGGGATTGACGGGAGGTATAACCTGAGTTATACTGCTGACATGAAAACGGCGATTTCCATACCGAACCCCCTCTTCGAGGATGCTGAGCGGTTGGCCAAGCATCTCGGCATCAGCCGCAGCGAACTCTATCAGCGGGCCATGGCGGCCTATCTCGAACGCGAGGGTCAACAGGCGATTACGGATGCACTGAATGCCGTCTACGGGGATGATCCCGAGGCAAGTCGGCTCGACCCGATCATAGCTGCCATGCAGTTCGCTTCTTTGGAGCCAGAAGAATGGTAATCAAACGCGGCGAGATCTGGTGGGCTAGAATGCCGACACCGAGAGGATCCGAGCCTGGGTTCAGCCGTCCGGTGATCATCGTCTCGTCCAACGCCTACAACCTGAGCGGGATATCCACGGTGCTCGCGGTGAGCGTTACCGCCAACCTCGATCTCGAGACGGCGCCTGGAAACGTAAAGCTCTCCAAACGTGACAGCGGCCTCCCCCGCCCCTCCGTAGCCAACGTCACACAGCTCGTGACTCTCGACAAACACATGCTGACCGACAAGGTCAAGCACCTCGCCCCGGCCGCCATGCTCAAAATCGATAAAGGTCTCCGTCAGGTCCTCGCTCTATCGACCTGAGCCGTCGGTTTGGGCTGTTCAACGCGTCAGCAGCATCTTCCTTTCCTCGATCACTCCATCGGCGACAAGGCGATACAGATAAAGACCGCTGGCCAACTCGCGCCCCGTGTTGTCACGACCATCCCAAACGGCCTGATGCCCACCCGGGGCCAGCGTCTGGCCGTCGAGCAAACGACGCACCTCTCGGCCACGCAGGTCGAAGATCGCCAGGTTCGGAACTGCGGTCCTTGAAAGCTCGAATCGGATCACCGTCCGCGGGTTGAACGGGTTGGGCGTGTTGCCCAGTAGGCGCGTGACCCGCGGTGTGGCGTCGTCCACGCCCGTGCTCGGATCAGGCAGGGTGATGGCCAAGCCCCAGCTGTTGAGAGTGCCCGTGTCGGGACTCGTGTCGTCGAAGATGAAGAGGGTCCAGTCTCCCACCGGATTCTCGCCCAGGAAATCGAGCAGTCCGCCGGGTCCGTCCGGTACGAGGGTCTCTCCGTAGATGCCGACGATGTCGTCGCCGGAACTGCCCGAGGCGTTGTGCAGCCGAACGGTCGTGCCCTCGGGCGACGTCAATTCCACCACCAGATCGCCGATCCACGTATGCGTTATATCGACGGGGACGGCCACGGCCGACACAACGCCATCGGCTGTGACGGTGATCGTGGAGGTGATGCCCACCGGGTCGTTATCGGGAATGGCGACGGGCGTATCCTGTGTGTACTCGAAGGTGATGGTGGGATCGAGCCAGAAGTCCGCGTAGACGGCTTCCGCCTCACCCACGTCCACCAACTCGGCGACGGTTGCGAAACCGTCCTTGGCGACGATTAGCTGATAGGTCCCGGCATAGAGGTTGTCCAGGATGTAGTAGCCGCTGTGGTTGGTGACGGTTTCCAGTCCGGGGCCGGCGCTGACCGTGGCGCCTTCTATCGTGAAGGCCGCATCCCCTGACATGACGGACACGTTGCCTGAGATCGATCCCGTCGGGTCACCCTCCGACGCCATCAGGTAGGCAGCGACGTTCTCGACCAGGTGGCGTGCGGTCGTGGTGTCGGAAACGGCCGCCACATTGAAGGCGAAATTGACGATCTGGGCCGACTGGGGCGCTGGGTTGTCGTCGAAGACGATGATGCCTCCCGCGCCCGCGTAGCCGGACGCCTCCATCACCACGTAGGCGTCGGGGGTCGGGTCCACGGCGTCCTCGTCGCCATAGCCCACGTAGGTCATGTCCACGATGGCCGGCACGACATGGGACAGGTTGAGCAGGGGATGTCCGACCTGTCCGGAGACCACCTGCAGGTCGCCGGCGATGTCGCCGCGCCAGTCGGCGACGTGCAGCACATCCGCCGCGAACTCGGGATAACCCGGCGTCGATTCGGAAACGTAGCCGACCTCGCCGCCTTCGACGAATAGCTTGCCGCCCGCCAGGACCCAATCGCGCACAAGAGTGCGCAGGGTCGGATCGGCCACAGGCCCGGTGTTGGCGCCGCATGAGAGCACCACGACCTGCATGTTGTCAAAATCGGCGGCCTGCAGGGACGCCGCGTCCACCGTGGTGACCACGTAGCCCGTCTCGGTCAGCCATCGGGCGATGTCGTCGGACGACGCCTTTGTCGAAAGCGGATGCGGCGGCAATTCCTTCTTGTCGATGCCCAACTTCGGCGTTTCCGCCTTGGCGGCCGTGTCGTCTATGAGCAGCACGACGCCCAAGGCGTCGATCATCGTGAAGCCGTACGGGCCCACTGCGATCTGATTGGGAGTCGCGGCGGTGTCGGTGACCTGAATCGTGTAGGTGATCGTGTCGTCGACCTGCACCTGCCCGATCGACAACGGAAAGACCGCCGCATACAGCTCGTCACCCTGGGAAATCAGCGAAAAATCGGCCTGAGGCGAGCCGTTATGGGCGTAGGATACGATCACGGAGGCGATGTCGATGTTGTCGGTGACAAGAACCGACACCAGGGCCGGCCAGGTCAGCAGCGGTTGGTCGCCGAGAGGCTGGTGCGCGACCACAGGGGCGGTGACATCGGGTCCGACGTGGAAGCCGAATACCGTCACGGGCGCATCCATGGGCAACGTACTCGTTATGTCGAGCAGATCACCGGCGGACAGATAATACTCGATATCGCTACCGCCGGACTGGCCGGAGATTGTTGCCGAATAGTCCGAACCGCCGAGCGGACTCAACACGACCTCCGCCCACTCCCCGCCGTCGACGCGCCAGTAGAGCACGAGTGAGTCCGCAACCAGATCGACCCTGTCGGTGATGGTGCAAGTCACATCGTACGGACCGATCACATCCTCGGTGTCGGTCAATTCGGCGTGGGCGATGCTCGCGCCGAAGTAGTGTGCGGCGGCGTAGGCGTCGATAATGCCCCAGCCGTAGTCGTTGTCTGGCGTCGTGGGCTGCGAAGCGGTCTCGCGCAGGGCATCGCGGACCTGCATGGGCGTAAGGGACGGCGTGCGAGACAGGATCAGGGCGGCCACACCCGCGGTCAGCGGGCAGGAGAAGGACGTTCCCGAGGCCGAGGTATAGGCCGTGTCACTGGTGGGATTCACCACGTTGTTGCTCGAACCCAGGGCGCACACGTCCGGCTTGATGCGCCCGTCATAGCTGGGCCCGGGTGACGAGAAATAGGAAAAGAGACCGGTGGACGTGACCGCGCCCACCGCGATCACGCTGTCGCCGTCGGCTGGCGCGATGATATGGTCCCAATCCGTACCGCGTTCGTTGCCCGCCGAGTTGCAGACCACGATGCCCTTGCCCACCGCCAGGTCGGCGGCGATGGTGCAGGCGGACGTATTGCCGTCCATGTCGGCAAAGGTGAACCAGTCGATATAGCCGAGCGAACTGCTGGCCACGTCGATACCGAAGGTATCCAGCCATTCGATACCCGCGACCCAGTTGTCTTCTTCGATGGGCACTTCCTGCGAGACATCCTCGGTCTTGGCCAGCACGACCGAGGCGCCGAAGGCCGGCGCCACATGGGCGCCCGGCTCGTAGCCCACGGCCGTGGACATGGTCTTGGTGCCGTGGTCGTTGGAGTTGCTCGGATCGCCGGTCTCGTTGTCCACCACGCCGTCGTCGTTGACGAAGTCCCAGGCCGCAACGACCGGGATGGGAGCCAGGGCGTTGTGGGTGGTGCGAAAGCCCGAATCGAGCATGCCGATCAGCACGCCCTCGCCGGTTACGCCCTCGTCGTGCAGGGACGGTACGTTGACCTGTTCCATGGCCGACAGATTTGCCCCGTAATCGACGGTCCACGCAGAAGCCTTGCCGGCCCTCAGCTCGTCGTTGCGAGCGTCCCGGGCGGCCACGTCCTCGGCCCGCACCGGCATATCGTCACGCCGAAACATGTTCACCAGATCCACCTTGAGCACGTGAGGCAGTTTCGATATGGCGTCGATCTGCGATGGCGTGGCGTCGAAGCTGGCGGCGTTCAGCCAACGACTCTCCCTGCGCTGGATCGCGCCGGTAGCGGACACCGATGCCAGGTAGGGCCGGTGCAGTGACAGGTCGGTGGTATCGACCAGTCGCTCCCCCTTGACGGTCTTCATCTTCGCTCGACGGCTTGCGGCCCGGTCGGACAGATCGGTCTCGGCGCGATCCAGGGCTCCGGAAAGCGCGGCGCCGGTGAGCCCCTTGTCGCTGAAATAGACCCATACGGCCAAACGACCATCGAGATCACGATGGGGATAGGATGTATCCTGCAGGGCTCGTTCCAGATATGGAGTGACCGTCGGCTGGTTGGCGGCAACGGATACGACCGAACCGAGCAGGAGAACAAGCAGCACGGCAATATATGGGCGAACCTGTCGGTGCATCACGGAGGCCTCCGGGAAGGACGGAAACGTGGACTATGATCGTGGCGGGGACCAATATCTGATGATACCACATACGATCATGCCAAAGCACGGGAGAATGCCGGCCCTCTTCTCAAGCGGAACCCACGCCACCTTTCGTTGCCCATCCCCCTTGGCTGAGCTACCATCCCTCCGAACCCGAACCTGGAGTACATGGCCCTATGCGCGGACTCGTAAAATCCTGCCTCGGCAGCCCCTACGTAACACGGATCCTGAGCCGACGCGGCGCCGGCGCCGTGATCACCCTCATGTACCACGACCTGAGGGACGACGACGACTTCGGCAATTGGCTGCGCGTGCGAGCCTCGGATTTCGATGAACAGCTCGCCATGCTCGGAGATCTCGGTCGCTTCGTCGGGCCCGGGGCCCTGGCCGACCCGTCGCAACTCGCGACCGACCGTCTCAACTTCCTGCTCACCTTCGACGACGGTTACGTGAACAACCATCGCCTGGCGTTGCCCCTGCTCGAGAAGCACCGTGCGCCGGCGCTCTTCTTCGTCTCCACGCGGCACATGATCGAGCAGCGGACCTTCTGGACCGACGTGGTGATCACCGCCGTACAGGCCGCCCGGCTCGAGGTCTTGGATCTGCACGATTTCGACCTGGGCGTTTTCACCTTCCGTTCCGGCGACGACGATGCCCGTTGGAACGACATCCAGCGCCTGTTGGTGGCGCTCAAAACCGTAGGCAACGCCGATCACCCGGTCGTCGCGGATGTGCTGGGTTATCTGTGCGAATGCCACGCCGCAATCCTGGACGAACACCTGCCCCGTTTCCGTCCCCTGAATCCCGGCGAAGTGCGTGAGATGGCCGCCAGCGGATGGTGCACGTTCGGAGGTCACGGCCACGACCACGACATCCTCACCTACCTCGACGACGACAGTCTGGACTACAACCTGAGCGAACCCCGCCGAATACTTGAGGAAGCGACCGGGGCGCCGGTGGTCGATCTGGCTTATCCCAACGGTGATTTCGACGATCGGGTTCTCGATCACGCCACCACCGCGGGTTACACGCGCGCCTTCACCACGGTCCCGGGCCTGACGAACGCGGACACGTCGCCCTTGGTCCTGCCGCGATTCGGCGTGGGCGGATTCGAATCACCGACGACGTTGCGCTATATGCTGAACCGTGAGTTGACAAGGGGTTGACTTGGAGATCATTCGCACTGAGCCCGCCGAGTTCGACACACTCGTGGACCTGTTCCGCGAGTACGACTTCGCCCTGAAGGAGCGCACCTGGTTCGACTGGAAGCACCTGTGCAACCCCTTCGGCGAGCCGCACCTCTATAAACTGATCCACGACGGCGAACTGGCCGGCACGGTCGGCCTACTGGCCCAGCCCTTCCGCCACGGCGACCGCGCCTTGACCGCCGTACAGGCGGTCGATGGGCTGATGGGCCATTCGATCCGCGGCAAAGGTCTGTTCAACGAAGTCATGGCGTTCGTGATGGACACCACGCCCGACCACGTCACCGGCCCCCGGTTCGGCACCGGCTTCGCTTCGTTGCCGGGATCGAAGAAGGCGCTGGAAAACGCCGGCTGGCTGAAGCTTGCCAATTTCCGCGTCTACAAGGCGTTGCTATCGGCACGATCACTGCGCCACAAGCCGGGCGGCATGGTACTCTCGTATCTGTTGGGGCCGTTCTGGGGACTGTTCCGCGCACGCCTCTTCGCCGACGCGACCGACGACCTGGATGTCGTCCGGATCGATCGCTTCACCGAAGACCTGGACCGCTTCCAGCCCAACGATCGAGTCTGCGGAGGCCGCAGCGCCGCGTTCATGAACTGGCGCGTTTTCGACAATCCGCGGGACGACATGCGCGCCTTCCTCTTCCGCCGCCGGGACAAGACGGTCGGTTACGCGGTGTGCAAGGTCCAGCCCGGCACCTGGGAGATCGTCGAATTCCGCACCTTGGAGTCCGACCGTAGCGTCGCCGCCTCGTTCCTGCGTCACCTGCACCGTCACGATCTGACCGACGCGGTTGATTTCTGGTTGCTGGATGGCTATCTGCAAAAAGACAAATTACCCTCGGCCCTACTCGAGCGTGTGGCCGGCGGCACCATGTTCGCCCACGGGCTGGACGAAGCCGGATTACCCGCCGACCCCGAATCCTGGGCCGGCAGTTATCTCGATTCAGACTGGTAGGAGACATGATGAGCGAGAAACCCGTTATCGGTATAGCCCTGGGCAGCGGCGGTTCTCGCGGCCTGGCCCACGCGGGCGTGTTGGCCGCATTGGAAGAGTCCGGGTTCTGTCCCGCAGTCATAGCGGGCAGCAGCATGGGCGCGCTGGTTGGAGGGCTCTACGCCGAGACCGCCGACGCCGCCGAAACCTGGCGCCGCCTGACCCTCTTCGCCCAGGACGAGGAGTTCCTGGAGACCTGGACCCACTTCATCGCCAAGGGCAGCGGCGAAGAAGAACAGCTGAGTCTCATGCAGGGACTGTATGACACGGTGATGCGCAAGTTCCTGGCCATCAAGACGCTCACACGACCCTCCCTGGCCGACGAATCCAAGCTCCGCAATCCCCTCGAGCACATGTTCATCGCGCGTGATTTTTCCGAGCTGAAAATCCCCTTCGCAGCGATCGCCGTGGACCTGATCAGCGGCCGCAAGGTCGACTTTCGCACCGGCGACCTGATCGACGCCGTCTACGCCAGTTCGGCGATCCCCGGCGTCTTCCCGCCGGTGTTGAGCGATGGCCGATTCATCGTCGATGGCGGTGTCCTGTTCCGAATCCCCATCATGACCTGCCGCGAATTGGGCGCCGACTTCGTGATCGCCGTGGACCTGCCGGCTTTCGAGTCCAACAAGACCGACTACAAGACGGGCATGGAGATCATGATGCGCGCCGACACCCTGGCCAAACTGCGCCTCAACGACTTCGTGCTGCGCGAGGCCGACCTGGTGATCAGCCCCGACGTGTCGGCCTATCACTGGGCCGATTTCCGTCGCGCCGACGATTGCTATGACCGCGGCTTCGAGGCGGGCCAGGCCGCCCTGCCCGCCTTACGCGAGGCGCTCGACCGTCGCCGGGGCTGGCGCGCTCGTCTGCGTCGGATGTTGACGGGTTCGGCGGCCTGAGTGAAGACAGGAACCATTCGTCACACAGCGGCTTGAAGGGACGCCACCCCGGAAAAGCGAGTGCCATGCGACACGAGATTACGATCCTGATTCTGTTTCTGCTGATCCATACCGCGGCCATCGCCCAGACCCCGGACGAGATCGGAGGCGTAGCCGCCGACATCGCCCCCCCCGTATTGATCACCACCGATCTCGAGGCGGCCTGCGCCCGCCTGTCTCCCGGACAGACCGTACAAATCGCCTTGGCCGACGGAGCCGCGATCACGGCAAACTTCGCGGGCTGGAACGACGACCGACTGTACATTCTGCGCAACGGTCACCGGGGAGGCCTCAAGGGTGAAACGGTGATGGCCATATGGGCCCGCGGCCGCGCCACAAGAACCGGCCTGCTGGCGGGCGCCGTACTCGGCAGTGTGGGCGGCGGGGCCTTCATGGGCTTGATGGCCTATGCCATGGAATCCATGAGCGACGGCGGGGCGCCCTTGCTGCCCCTGGTCGTCGGCGGCATGGTCGCTGGAGCGGCGAGCGGTGGCTTGTTGGGAGCCGGAGTCGGTTCGGCCCTGCCTGATTGGGAACTGGTCTATGCCGTACCGGGCGCGGATCTGGACAGACCGGCGCCCGAAAGACACAACCCAGACATCGACGACGCCATCGGCTCCTTCACCTTCCTGGCCGGCGCGGCGCGCAACCTGGGCGCAGCCACGGAGCATTCAGATTTCGCCTGGCGATTCGGCCTGCTGGCGGATTCGAACAAGCGGTTCTCATACGGCGTCGAAGTCGGCCGTTACATGACCGGTCAAGCTCATCGGCCCTACGCGCCCTGGCCGGAACCGAACCTCTCTGTTCCCGTCTGGCACGCAGGTGGCGTCGCGCATCTGGACCTCCTGGACGGTCCGGTCGTACCCTTCATCTCTGCGGGACTCGCCTACTACGACTGGAACGACAACTTCCTGGGCTACAACACGGGTTGCGGACTGAG
>DAOVZQ010000473.1 GCA_030635025.1 bacterium | reverse complement strand
CCTTCGGGCATGGCGCAGCCCATGATCACGTCTCCTACCCGCAGTGGATCCAGGCCGGATGCTTGTTCCATGAGGCCGCGTACGGCGGCGGCGCCCAGATCGTCCGGACGCGTCTGCGCGAACGAGCCGCGCTTCGCCTTGCAGACGGGAGTACGGAGGGCCAGAGCTACAACGACTTCTCTCATATCATTCCCTCCTAGTTGCGCAGGGGCTTGCCGGTTTTGAGGAGACTCTGCATGCGTTCGAGTGTCTTGCGCTCGCCGATGAGTTTCAGGAAGTACTCGCGTTCCAGGTCGAGCAGGTGCTTGTGCGAGACCGTGGTCGGTCCGGGCACGTCGCCGCCGCTCAGGATGCACGAGAGGTAACCGCCGATCTTGTGGTCGTGCTCGCTGATGTAGCCCGCTTCCTGCATGTTGTAGAGGACCGATTCGAGCAGAGCCACACCGTTGCGGCCCATCACCGGCACGGCCGGATCGGGGACCGGCGGGGCGTAGCCGCTCTCGGCCATGGCCACGGCCAACGCCTTGGCGTCGGCGATCTGCAGGTCGCGGTTCATGCTCCAGGAGTCGGCGGGCCTCAGGAAGCCCAACTGCTGGCCTTCGGCGGCGCTGGTGCCCACCTTGGCCATGCCGATGGTCTCGAACGACGCCTTCAGGGCGGGGTAGAGGTCGGCCCTATCGGGCAGCAAAGCCACGTGACGCTGGTAGAGGCGGGCACAGCCGCCGCCGGCCGGGACAAGTCCGGCTCCGAACTCCACCAGCCCAATGTAGGTTTCGGCCGAGGCGCGGACGGCATCGCCGCCGAGCGTTACCTCGCAGCCTCCGCCCAGGGCCAGGCCGTGGGGCGCCGTGACCACCGGTACGTGACAGAACTCGAGCCGATCGGTCATGCCCTGGAAGGCCCGGACGATCATGTCGATGTCTTCCCAGTTGCCTTCGGTGGCTTCCATCATCAGCATCATCAGGTTGGCGCCGACCGAGAAGTTCTCACCCTGGTTGGCGACCACCAATGCGCGTCCGTTGCGTTCGGCCTCTTCACAGCCGGTCATGACCATCTGGATGTGGTCTTGCCCGATGGCGTTCATCTTCGAATGGAACTCGATGCAGAAGACGCCGTCACCCAGGTCCAGCAGCGATGCGCCGGGATTGGCGTGGATCTCTCCCCCGGCGCTGCGCAGGATCTCGAAGTCGTAGGCGCGCGGGTTGGTCGGCACCGGCGCATACGAGCCGGCTTCGGCGGTGGGGGCTTCGAGTACGCCGTCGGTCGTTCTGTAAATCGTCTCGGCGCCGCCGTCATACAGGGCGTCGACCCAGGCCGGCAGCGGGAGTCCGTCTTCCCGAAGCCGTTCTGTAACCTTGCGGAAGCCCAGGGCGTCCCAGGTTTCGAAGGGTCCCAGCTCCCAGTTGAAGCCCCAGCGCACGGCGCGGTCGATGGCCGACGCCTCGTCGCAGACTTCGGTCAGGCGCATGGCGCTGTAACTGAGCGAAGGCGCGAGCATACGCCAGATCGCCTCGCTGCCGCGTCCCTTGCCGAAGACCAGGAAGCGCAGGCGGGCCACGAGATCGTCCATGGACTTGCCCTGCTCGATCTCGGGGAACTTGGCCTTTTGTTTCTCACGGAACTCGAGGGTCTTCAGGTCGAGGGTCATCACCTGTTTCTTGGGTTTCTTGATCATCTTGTAGAAGCCGCCGCCGCTCTTGCGGCCCAGCAAACCCTTCTCGACCATGGCGCGCAGGAAGGCCGGGGGATTGAAGACGTCGCGGGCTTCGTCGTCGGTCACGGCCTCGAGCACGTTGTCGGCTACGTGGACGAAGGTGTCCAGGCCCACCAGGTCCGCCAGCTTGAAAGTGGCGGTCTTGGGACGGCCCACCGCGGGGCCGGTCAGGGCGTCGACCTCTTCGATCGTCAGGTCCATTTCCTCCATCACCTTCATGGTGACCATCATGGCGTGCACGCCGATCCGGTTGGCGATGAAGTTGGGCGTGTCCTTGGCCAGGACGATACCCTTGCCGAGTCGCACCTCGGAGAAATCAGCCACCGCCTGCATCACCGCGGGATCGGTTTCGGCGGTGGGGATGAGTTCGAGCAGTTTCATATAGCGGGGCGGATTGAAGAAGTGCGTGCCCAGGAAGCGCGGACGCAGTTCGGCGGGCAGCACCTCGCTCATGGTGGCCAGCGACAGACCGGAAGTGTTGCTGCTCAGCCAGGCGTCGGGGCCCACATGTTCGGCCGCGGCGGCGAGCACGATCTTCTTGATGGCCAGGTCTTCCTTGACCACCTCGATCACCCAGTCGGCGTCCGCGATGCGCGCGATATCGTCTTCGAAATTGCCCGTCTCGATCAGAGAGAGCCGCTCCTTGGTGAAGAGGGGGGAGGGTTTGGCTTTGGCCATGGCCTTCACGGCGCCGTTGACTATGGCGTTGCGAGCGGCGCGGTTGGTCTTGGCGTCGTCGGCGAGATCGGGCGGTACGATGTCCAGAACCAGCGAAGGCACGCCGGCGTTGGCGAAGTGGGCGGCGATGGCGCTGCCCATCACACCGGAGCCCAGGATCGCCACCTTGTTGACGTAAATGCTCATGACTTCTCCCGGGAAGTGAGAAATATGAATGACCATTCATCATTCTAGACGCGATTACGGTCGCTGTCAATGGGGTGTCTGATAAGTATCGTCGTTTTCTGTTCCCTATTGAGCGCAGATTCGATATACTTTATGTACTTCGATTCGGGGGGAACATGATTAAATGCAAAAATGAACGATTGTTCAACGAGGTGCAGCGTGG
>DAOVZQ010000335.1 GCA_030635025.1 bacterium | reverse complement strand
CGTTCAGCTTCAATCAGACCTATGATCCGCCTTCGCCCTATGCTCTGCGAGTCTGCGCCGGTCGCGTGTGGTCGATCTCTCGGCGCACCGCGCCTTCGCAGGATTTTCAGCCCGACTACTTCCGTGGCGTCGAGGGTGTGCAGGACTATCCGCTCTTCATCAAGCCGGACGAGAAGCTGACGGTGCGGGACGTCATGGGCTTGATGCGTGATCACTTCGAGGGCACGCCCTACGACATGACCCAGGGACTCGACGCTGGACCCTTCGGCAGCCCCTATCGCTGGCGGGACCTGAAGTGGACGGTGGACGATGTCGAGTACTGCTGGGAGCGTCCGATTTCCACGCAACAGGCCGGCTTCGTCATGGTGAGCCAGTGCCGCGACTGGCTGCCCGACCCGATCGGCGGGATCTACTGGTACACACCCGACGATTGTTACACGACATGCTTCACGCCTTTCTATGCGGGCATCGATCAGGTACCGCGATCCTTCACCCGGGGTGACATCGACCGCTTCTCCTGGGATTCGGCCTGGTGGGTCTACAACTTCGTGTCCAACCGCGTTTACAATTGCTACTCGCGCATCATGCCCGAGGTGGCCGAGGTGCAGAAGGAAATGGAGGAAGCCTTCTTCGCTATGCAGCCGGCCGTTGAAAGCACGGCTCTGCATCTGCACGAACAGGATCCCGAGCTGGCGAAGACCTACCTGACCACCTACTGCGTGAGTACGGCCGAAGGCCTGGTTGAGCGCTGGAGAGAACTGGGCGAATCAATCCTCACCAGGCATAACGATGGCTTCGTCCGTGAGCCAAATGTCAAATCTGAGGGCGTGGAATACCCAGAAACCTGGCTGCGCCGGATCCTTGCGGAGAAGCCGGACCAGTTCAAGCTGCCGCAATGGCAAGAAGATACCGCGCCATAGATAGAGACCGGCCGCGACTCTTTCGAGTGAAGCAATCTCCATTCTTAAGCATCTCGGCGGGCCGTCCCGCCGAGATGTGGTTTACACGTGGAAAGAATGCGTCTCGTTTCCCGCCCCGGATCAGCTATACTCCACCACATAGCGCCACCACCTATCCGAATTACATCATCACCACCACGACAGGAGCTCCCTCATGGACTCATTCGAACCCATCATTAATCTGCTGCTGGTTCTGACCGTCCTGAGCATCACAGCCGAACGTCTCACCAACCTGCTGAAGCTTCAGGACGACAGGCTCAACGAGCGCAAACCCGACAAGAAAGCAGAGCGTACACGCGAGTACCGGATCTCCCTGCGGACCATGGCCATCGGCGTCCTGCTGACGATCCTCGTCAAAGCGAACTTCTTCGAGATCATGAGCAACCTGCAGGACCCATGGTCGACACTGGGCTGGGTGCGTCTGGAAGACTATCGCTGGATTCGTTCGCCGGCGACCGTAGAGCTCTCCGCGTTTCTCTACACACTCGGCGGTTGTTTCGTCACCGGGCTGGGACTCGGATTCGGCAGCAAGTTCTGGCACGACCTGCTGGGTACCGTCTACGAGATGCGCAGCCTGGCCCGTAACAAGAAGGACAAGCAGTTGCTCGAAATGACGGCCAAACCGGAATAGGGAGGTGATCCGCATGCCTTTGACAACCAATCTCGAATCGAAAGCCAACAGCTGGACGGCCCTGGGCCTGACGGTCCTCCTGATCGCCGGTGGCTGGACCCTAGCCGACCAGGACGTCGCCTGGGAACTGCACGAGAGCATCTCGCAGAATACGACCGCGAGCTTCGACAAGGCCAAGGAGCGCCTCTACAACGAGGTGGACCTGGAGACCGACGGAACCTACCGCTGCGTCTACAGCGACACCCGCGTTGGCACCCAAGGAGACGAGGGGCAACTCAAACCAATCACAGCCGAAGGCGTCCAGGTCGAACATACCTGGGCCTGCAAGGCGAAGTGGATCGACAAGTCGTACCATTTCGACCGCAACACCACGGTCGAGGGCGCCGACCTGCATCACCTGTTCCCTGCACGCCAGGGAATCAACGGCAGCCGCGGCAGTCTGCCGTTCGGGGAACTGACCGACGATGACCGGCAGCTCTTCGTCGATACGGACGGCAGCCTCGAGAAGACGGGCGGCGGTATCCCCAGCGGCAGCTACCGTGATGTGGACGTGAACGGCACGACCGTCTTCGAGCCCCGCGATGATCACAAGGGCAACGTAGCGCGCGCCATGTTCTACATGTCGGTGCGCTACTGGATGCCGCTCGAGAAAAACATGGAAGAGGTTCTGCGGGACTGGAACGATCTCGATGATGTCGACGCCGCCGAGCTAGTGCGAAACACGCGGATCGAGGCGATCCAGGGCAACCGCAATCCCTTCATCGATGATCCGGATCTGATCGACCAGATCCTGGATTTCTAGACGAGAAAACAAGAAAATCCCACTAATGGGGTCGGATTCAATTGAGCTTATCAGGCAAAGATGAGATGGTGGGATTCATTGAAAAAACGCGAGGGTCTCTCGACCCCGCCACCACAGGGAGGGATATGTTGAAGAGAGCTACAACGAACAGTTTTTTAATCATCGCAACCCTGTTGATTCTGACCGGGACGAGCTTTGGCCACGCCATTACCCATATCGTCGCGTCGCCGCCGTCGCCGGCCAGCTTGTCGTTCGGCGAGCACATCGACTATACCTTCGATTACATAACAGACTCGGCCACGGGCGTGAGGATTTTCATCCGGGCCACGGGTTGGGATGGAGATGGAGTGGTGTTCGCTTCGCACGGCTCACCGCTTTACCCGGAGGGCGCAGGGTCCGGCACGGGATATTTCACGGTCACGTCAGGCTCCGCCGAGGTGACTCAGGTCCGCTTCCAGATGTGGGATTCCGATCAATCCACCCTGCTGCTGGAATTCTTCATCGACGTGAACTATTCCTTCGGGATCGTAAGCAACGAAAACGAGACGTTCGGCGGAGTGAAGACTTTATTCCGTTGATCCACGTTCGACATCAACCAGGGGGACCCAATTGAATTGGACAGAACTGCTCAACGGCTCCATAGAGGAGAACTTCCGCGTCGCCGACAACCTCATGGCCATGGTCACCGACGCCGACCTGGCCTGGAAGCCTGCCACCGGCAACAACTGGTTGACCACCGGCCAGCTCCTGATGCACATGACAAATTCCTGCGGCTTTTGCTGTCGGGGTTTCATGACCGGCGACTGGGGCATGCCGGAGGGTGCGTCCGAAGAATCCGAGTCCATGCTGCCGCCCGCCGAGGCTCTGCCGACCGTCGACACCGTCAAGGCCGCGCGCGACGCTTTGGCCGCCGACAAACAGGTCGCCCTGGACATGGTCGCCCAGGCCGGCGAGGAAAAGCTGGCGAACGAGAAGGTGGCCGCGCCCTGGGATCCCGACGGCGCGCGTCTCTTCGGTGAGCAGTTCCTGGGCATGGTCCTGCACCTGCAATCCCACAAGAGCCAACTGTTCTACTATCTGAAGCTGATGGGGCGGGATGTGAATACGATGCATCTTTGGGGGATGTAGACTCGCTTGAATTTGATGCCAGAGCGGCTGCACATCACCCCGTGGTGATGTGCAGTTGCTGTATGGCGATCCAACACCGGCGCAACAACGCGCTCGCCCTCACGTAGAAACGGCCCTATCATGATTCCGAATCGATCGGATACCTGTTTCGAGTGGAGACTTCCATGACCGCGCTTCTTTCCATACACGCCCCCTAGTCTCAACCAACCAACCGCTTGTCAAGTCTCGACGGGAGACGTGCGCCTTGTGGCGACCGTCCCGCGCGAGGCTGGTCCGGACAATATCGTCCGGCCCGATCAGGCGGCGCCGTGCGTCGTGCGGAGGTTGGTATGAAGTGTCCCAAGTGCGGTCGAGACATGAAGTGGAAGGAATACACCCTGGCCCGACGGCCGGATGTCCTGCGGGGACGTGACGAGCGGGCGCCCATCGAGCGGGCGCTGCACTGCCGTTGCGGCATGTGGGTTTATAACTCGCTCAGGCCACGAAGGGCCTGAGGCGCAGAACGGGGTCGCCTCGGGGGGCGG
>DAOVZQ010000310.1 GCA_030635025.1 bacterium | reverse complement strand
TCAAGGAGCATGAAACGAACGGCGCGGCTGCCACCCTGTTGTTGACCGATTGGCCGGACGTGAATTCGGTGCGGGTCGGGAGCGACGGATGCATTCGAGACATCGGTGATCGATTGGGAGTCGCCGACTCTCACGGCGATCGACTGCTTACCTACACGGGTGTGGCTGTCTTTGCGCGGCGCTTTCTGGATCTGCTGCCCGAAGGGCCGAGCCATCTCGTCGACGCCCTGCTGCGTGCGGTCGTTGAGGATACGGGTGGGGTGATAGGTCACGTCCCCGACGCCCTATTCTGGAATGATCTCGGCACGCCCGGCCGCTACCTCGATGCTCTGTTGCGCGAGAACTGCGCAGCCGACGAGGAAAGCGTGACCGAGGCCGTTGCCGCCCTACCCATTGTGTGCGAGGCCGATCTCGCCGACGTGAAACCCGCACGCTTGGCCCTTCAGGGTTCCGACCGCGGCTTCTGGCGGCTGAACGATACGGTCCTCATGAAAAGCCGTCCCGATGATCCCGACTTTTCCCGCTACGGCGAGATCGGGCGCTTCCTGCACACCGAGGACCTGGGCGGACCTGAGGTCATCGCTGTCGACGAGACCGACACCGCCGTCCTGATGGAAGATCTCGGTGACGACACACTTCACCGTCTCGTCCACGCCGAACCCGACCGTCGCCCCAAACTCTATCGCCTGGCCCTGGACGCGCTGGTCGCCCTGCAGGTCCGAGGCACCGTCGCGCTCGAGCGTTGCCCGGCGGCGGAAAGCCGGGTCTTCGACGCCGAAGTCGTTCGCTGGGAGCACGACTATTTCCGTGAGCGTTTCCTGATCGCCGAAGCCGGCCTGAGCGTTGCCGGGCTGGACGCGGACCTGGCCCTGATCGGCGACGCGGTCCTGTCGCAGCCCTATGTCCTGATGCATCGGGATTACCAATCGCAGAATATCGTCATCAAGGACGGCCGCGCCCGGCTCGTCGATTTCCAGGGCGCGCGTCGTGGCCCCTACGCCTACGACCTCATGTCCCTGCTACGCGATGCCTACGTTGATCTGGATGATGATTTGCGCGGCGAGCTGCTGACGTATTATATGTCGTCGCTCACCGCAGCCGGCGGCCCGGCACCGGCGGACCTCGCGCGCGATGCGACCGCCGCCGGCCTCCAGCGCGTGATGCAGGCCCTGGGCGCTTTCGGATTCCTGGCGCGCGTCAAGGGCAAGACGGTGTTCCGCAACCACATTCCCCTGGCGCTGCAGCATCTTCGCGACCTGCTGAAGGACTGGCGGACCCTGTCGGGCGAGCGACCGCTCGTCCGGCTCGAAGAGACCCTGAACCAAGTGGAGACGTCATGACCGCGCAGCTATCCGTCGACCTGCGATCCGAAATCGGCCGGCTCGAGGGTGTCCTCATCCACACGCCCGGCCCGGAGATCGAGAACATGACGCCGGGCAACGCCGAGCGTGCTCTGTACAGCGACATTCTCAGCCGCGAGGCCGCATCGCGCGGGCACGCCCAGCTCGAAGGCGTGCTGCGCAAGGTGGCCCCCGTCTTTCAGATGGCCGACCTGCTCGTCGACGTTCTGGACCGCTCGTCGGTCCGCGAATCACTGATCGAAAGTATCTGCCGCAACGAAAACGTGCCCTGGCTAAAGGACCGCCTACTCGATCAGGCGCCGGCCGACCTGGCCCGCCAGCTCATCGAAGGCGTGTTGCTGCCCCAGGACACGTTGACCCGTTTCCTGAGCGACGAGCGCTACGCCCTGCGCCCCCTGCACAATCTCTTCTTCATGCGCGACACGGCCGCGGCTCTCGGCGAACACGTGTTGATCGGACGGATGGCCAATGCCGTGCGCGACCGTGAGGCATTGCTGGTCGAAGCCGTCCTGAACCATCATCCCGGATTCCGCACGACCACGGTCAACCCGGCCCCCGCCGCCGAGATCGACGACGCGCTCACCCTCGAGGGCGGCGACGTGATGGTGGCCCGCGACGACCTGCTGCTGATCGGCATCGGCGCGCGGACCTCGCCCCAGGCGGTCGACTTCGTGGTCGACCGTTTCAAGGCCGGTCAGGAGTCCTTCGACGTCATCGTGCAGGAGTTGCCACGCTCGCCCGAGTCGTTCATCCATCTCGATATGGTTTTCACCTTCCTGGATCGCGATGCGTGCCTAGTGTACGAGCCGGTCGTGCTCGGTCCGGGCCGCCAGCAGACGGTGCACATGCGCGTGGCCGGCGGTCGCGTGGAGTCGATCACCGAAGAGGTCAATCTCATCCAGGCCCTTGGCAAGCTGGGCCTGGACCTGGAGCCCGTGGCTTGCGGCGGTCACGCCGATACCTGGCAGCAGGAACGGGAACAATGGCATTCGGGCACGAACTCCTTTGCGTTGTCTCCCGGACAGATCGTGGCCTACGGGCGCAACGTCCACACGATCGAGGAACTGGATCAACACGGATTCTCGGTGATCAAGGCGCAGGACGTCATCGACAGCAAAATCGATCTGGCCGACCAGGGACGGTGCGTGGTGACCATCGAGGGAGCGGAACTGGCGCGCGGCGGGGGAGGGTGCCGGTGTATGACTTTGCCGTTAAGGCGGGCATCCGTGGACTGGTAAGTCCGTTTCTCCGTTGAAAGTGTGTGACTTTCCCTCTCAATGTCTGTCTATGCACATGTCCGGACGGCTCGATTCGAATCGAGCGGTTGCGCACCGTCACGCAGCGTTTTATCCTCTGCATCTAAATCAAACGAGATCAATCGGGGTTGAAGACCATAGTTTTTCAGGAGAGTGAATCATGTGGAAGACAGCCATCGTCTGCCTGGTCGTGCTGACCTCGGCCGCCTTTGCGACCACCGGTGAATGGGAAAAGACCGCCGACCTGGGTCTGCTGTTCAGCCAGGCCAGCTACAGCGACGAATGGGCCGGTGACGAGTTGGGCACCATGACCTGGACCTTCACCGCCGACATGGAAGCGGTCAGGGATCTGTCCGAGGCCACCAACTGGAAGAACACGCTCAAGCTGAAGTACGGCCAGACACATCTTGAGCGGGAAACCGACAGCGGCAAGGCCTGGGCGAGCCCCCAGAAGTCCACGGACCGGATCTTCATGGAGTCGCTCATGCGTTTCGGCGTCGACAAGCCGATCACGCCCTACGCGGCCTTCACCACCGAGAGCCAGTTCCACGACGGCGACAACAACATCCTCTCGCCGGCCCTGCTGACCGAGTCCGCGGGCGTTGGACGCGAACTGATCGTCAACGAGCAGACCGAACTGTTCACACGCGTCGGTTTAGCCTCCCGCCAGCGCATGGCCTACGGCATGAAGACGGTCAACGACGCCGGTCTCGACTGGGTCACCGACCTTTCGCACACCTTCAACGAGAACTTCAAGGCCGTCTCCAAGTTGCGCGTCTTCCAGGCCCTGACCAGCAGCGCCAGCGCCGACCTGGCCGGTTTGCCGGGCGAGGATAACTGGAAGGGTGTCGACGTCGCCTGGGAGACCACCTTCTCGGCCGCCGTTTCCAAGTACATCCAGACCACGCTGTTCTTCGAACTGCTCTACGACGAGGAAATCGTCAAGAAGACCCGCTATCGCGAGGTCTTCGGCTTCGGTGTCACCTACAAACTGTTCTAGGGGGAAATAGTCATGGAAAACACGGATAAGATTATCCAGACGCTGGTCGACTTCGCGACCGGCTACGGGATCAAGGTCATCGGCGCCGTCATCGTCCTGATCGTAGGTCGCATCGTGGCCAGCTGGGCGCGCAGGCTGGTGCGCAAGGCGCTGAAGAAGACCGATGTCGACCAGGCGATCGTCTCGTTCCTGGGCAGCCTGGCCTACTACGGCATCATCATCTTCACGGTGATCTCGGCGTTGAAGAACTTCGGTGTGGAAACGGCCTCACTGGTGGCCGTGCTGGGCGCCATGGGCTTCGCCATCGGCTTCGCCCTGCAGGGCTCGCTGAGCAACTTCGCCGCGGGCATCATGCTGCTGGTCTTTCGTCCCTACAAGATCGGCGACGTGGTCGAGGTGGGCGGCTCGTTGGGCAAGGTCATGGAGATGCGTCTGTTCACGACAATCATCAACACGCCCGACAACATCAGGATCATCATGCCCAACGGCAAGATCTTCGGCGACACCATCAAGAACATCACCGCCGAGGACACCCGCCGCGTGGACATGGTCGTGGGCATCGGCTACGACTCCGATATTCCCAAGGCCATGAAGATCATGCAGGACCTGCTGGCCGGCG
>DAOVZQ010000370.1 GCA_030635025.1 bacterium | reverse complement strand
GCCTTGCCCATATTTCGCGGGAGCCACGTGGTGAGCGTGCTGGACATCAACGCCTTCGCCCTCTCGCAGTTCGAGGCGGACGACCGTCTCTTCCTCGAAGAAATCTGCATGATGCTGACGGATCAGGTCTGATGTGACCCGCCCCACGACACTCAACCGCGCCGGACTCTTCAATCTGAGCATCGTTTACGTGGTGTGGGGCAGCACCTACCTGGCGATCCGTCTCGCCGTTCGACCCGAGGGCGGTTTTCCGCCCTTCCATCTGGCTTTGATGCGTGTGGCCGCGGCCTCGACGATCCTTTTCATCTGGGCCGCGCTGCGTCGTCACTCCCTGCGCCCGACCGCTCGGGAGTTGGTCGTTTTAGCCGGTTCGGGCCTGCTTATGTGGGTCGGCGGCAACGGGATGGTAACCTGGGCCGAGCAGCGAGCCGACTCGGGACTGGCCGCCCTGGTCGTGGGGGTCATGCCCATCTGGGCGGCGCTCATCGAAGCGGTGATCGACCGCCGTCTGCCCTCGCTCAAGCTGGCCGGTTCGCTGTTGCTCGGCTTCGTCGGTGTAGGCGTTCTGTCCTGGCCGGTGATCAGTAGCGGCGACACGTCCGACCTGTGGGCCCTGGCCGCCCTGATGACCGCGCCGTTCACCTGGGCGATCGGCTCGATCTGGATCGCCCGGCGCAGACCCAACCTCGCCATCCAGAGCGTCTCGGCCTGGCAGCATCTGCTCGGTGGTTTGGGGTTCGTGCTGGTGATCCTGCTGACGGGCGAAAAGTGGACCGCTCCGAGCAGCGACGCCTGGTGGGCCCTCGGCTACCTCACCCTCTTCGGCTCGGTAATCGCGTTCACCGCCTTCGTGGCCACGCTACGACAGCTGCCGGTGTCCGTCGCCATGACCTACGCCTACGCGAACCCCGTCATTGCCGTGTTCCTGGGCTGGCTGGTCATCGACGAATCGGTGACGGGCTGGACGGTCGCGGGGGCGGGGCTGGTTTTGGCGGGGATTGCGGGGGTGTTCAATAACCGCTGATCAGCGGACCAGTGTCATCTTTCCGGTTTCGGATTCATCCTGCCAATTCACTCTGTACACATAGACTCCCGCGGGCATCTCGCGGCCTTGGTCGTTGCGTCCGGTCCACGGGACTTCGTGATCGCCTTCGTCGATATGAGAGCGCAACAGCGTAGCCACATGGGCACCCCCCGCATCATAAATCACCAGCTCGACATGTCCCTCCGCGGGCAACGAGAAGCGAATCGTCGTGCGCGGATTGAAAGGATTCGGGTGGTTGGATAAGGCGAATCGCGGTGTCGGAACAGGCGCGTCGGTCACCGTCGACAGTCGCACCAGTTCGATGCCGTCGCCCGAGCCCAGATTGCGGCTGTACCTCATGCTCACGACGTCATCCCAGTGCTCATGCACGCCCAGGCTCGACAGACGTTGCACGTCGCCGGCATGGTCGGGATCGTAGAACGTCCCCGAGGGCGGGTCGTTGGCCTGGGCCGCTTCGTGCAGATAGTCGTCGGCGGCCGGCATCTGCGGGTACAGGCGCGGGTCCCCTTCGATCTGCATCAGGTCCAGGCAGACCGATTCGATCGCGACGGGATCCTGTGACGCGAAGAGGCTCGACGTCCAGTCTCCTCCGAACGGTTCGGCGTCCCAGCGTTGCGGTTGCAGCTCGTAGGGATGACAGCCCGAGTAGAGTCCGTCGATCAGGTAGAGCAGTGTTTTTCCGCCCAGGTGCGCGTGGCCCATGAGGTCGACCAGGGTGCGGTAACGGCCTTCTTCGGTTGTGCGGTAGGCCAGGTTGTTGTGCAGACCGTAGAAACCGTCTTCCACGGGGTAACGAATCAACGACCCGTAGTGATTCTTGGCGCAGAGGGTGACCCCGCTGCCTGAGTGGCTCTTGAAGTTGGCCAGGTTGACGAAGTAGGTCGCTTCCGCGTACGACGCGAGGATGTAGTCCTGCGCATAGCCCGACGGATGGTTGCTCCAGTAAAGGGGCACCGTCGAATTCTGGATAGCCCGGCGCGGATGGTCGGGCACGCCGCCCTGATGGTCGAGGTAGTTCACGTCGGGGAATTCGCCGGCGAGCATGGCGTGGTAGTCGTTCGGAAACAGGGCCATCGGATCGCCGATGGTGATGTCCAACTGGGCCGCACCCACCTCGTAGACCAGCCGGCGCAGCAGGGCCAACATCACTTGGGGCGAGGTGTTCATGTAGTCGAGGTAGGAGGTCAGGTCGTAGGTGTCGGGGTCGGTGCCGCCCCAGCCCGGCAGATAGTGACATCCCACCAGGTTGACCTTGATCATGATCTTTTCACCCGGCGCGTAGCCCGTGTCGCCCCGCCCGTGCGTGATGTTGAAGTGACGGATCAACGCATCCCAGGCCGCGGTCTCGTCCGACTCGCCGACCAGCCATTCGATCGCCGATGACAGCATGTGCTCGACCGCATCCTGGCTCGTATGCTCCGACGTCCACCAATAACCGTTGCCGGGCCCCTCCCAGTCGGTGGCGTCGGGGTCGTGTATCCAGACCACCCGGCCGGGGTGGATTCCCTTGGCTTCGCCGATGGGTTCGTTGACCGGATGCGCTGCTGCCAATGCCGGCGTGCTCGGCTGTGTGATCCACGCAACCGCGCCGGCCGTCATGGCCAGAATCAGGCATACGGCCGCTGCCGCTCTTCGTCGATGGGACAGCAACGCTCGGCCGCGTCGCAACAGATACCCCGACGTGAAGACGGCCACGACCCACAAGACAAAAGCGCTGGCCATGGGGAAGGCCGCGCGCTGGCAGGGATACGCCGCACGCGAAGGCTTGGGGACGACGCGGATCAGGAACCAGGCCAGGGCGAGAAAGCCGGTCAAGGGCACCAGGATTCGGGCCCACAATCCGCCTTGATCGCTCTCGTTGTCTTCGGCTCCGACCATGCGTTTCTCCCCGGTGATGAGGGCGCGATTGTCGCATGGCCCGGCAGGATTCACAAGCCGACGCCCCGACCGTATGCTAAGGTCGCAACGACCCGAACCCCGGCGGAGACATCATGACCACGCTCACGCTCGACAGGCCCATCGTCAAAACCCTCTCGTTGAATACCGTGCTCGGTTTCGCCATAGTCGCGTTGCCGGCCTTGTCCCATATGGCGGCGTTGCCCCTGTATCGTTTTGAGCCCATGCGTCTGCTGCTCTTCGCGGCAATCCTCTTTTCGGGCCGCCGTAACGCCCTGTTGGCGGCGGTATGGATGCCTCTGCTCGCTTTCTGGACGAGCGGCCATCCGGTCTTTCCAAAGGTCGTGCTGATCCAGGGGGAGTTGCTGCTCAACGGGCTGATCTTTCTCGCGGTATTTCGTCGCTCGGGTGCCTTTGCTCCCGCCGCGGTTCTCTCCATCCTTGCGAGCAAGGCGGCCTACTACGCCGCCAAGTTCGTCCTGATCCAGGCCGCGTTGCTGGACGGGAAACTGGTCGCGACGCCATGGACGATTCAACTGGCGGTTGTGATCGGGATTTCCATGGTGGGATGGATGGTCTGTTCTCTGCGAAACTCGGCCAGGTCATAGTTTACACGTGTAAATATTCGAGACGGTGAAATGCGGGCGGCCGCGTTCAGCCCTGACACCCCGGACAAAAATGCGTCCCCCGCCCCGCCACCACGATCTTCTCGATGACGCCGCCACACCGATTGCAGACTTCGTCGCGCCGATCGAAAACACGCAGCT
>DAOVZQ010000232.1 GCA_030635025.1 bacterium | reverse complement strand
GCTGGCCGTGGGCTCCGGGTTACAGTTTCGCCGGTCGGATCGACGCATGCGTCTCCTGATCTTGTTTCTCTGGCTGGGCCTGATCTGCGCGGTCGTCAGCGGCCGGTTCACGCGCGGCAAGCTGATGCCGTACCTCTTTTTCTATGTCTATGGATTGATTGCGGTGGTCTTCGTCGTTTGCGCGCAGATGGTTTGGGACCTGGTCGAACGCATGCGACCGAACGCGCCCGGCTATTTGAGATCGGCTTCGTCCTGGGCGTTGCTGGGCCTGGTGTTTCTCTTGGTCTGGATTCCGACCCACCGGATCGCACCGCCCGGACCACGTGATGATTACGCCAGCCTGTGCGCGAGTTTCGATCTGCCCGATCACCGAGATATTCATCTGGTCGTGATCAAGGACAAGCAGGACGGCGGCCTGTGGCGCGAGGCGACCGGCATCGCCCTGAGCCTGGTGCGCGACGATGTCCGTGTGACCGTGCCCGACGAATGGGTCTTCATGTACGGGGAGGCCATGCGGCGCGTTGCCGGGTCGTCGCCGGCCATGTTGGTGTTGACGCGGCGGGAGGCGCCGCCGGATCATCCCGCGGCCTGTGATCTCGGCGACTATCGCGCCGTTTTTTCGGGCGAGGCCGGCGCGACGGCCGAGGACATGCTGAGCGGCTTCAATTCGGGCGAGTAGGATTCAGAATTGCCCGGACGGGCGTCCTGTGGGAAGCTGTAGGCGGGCTCGTACCGACAAGTGAGGTTCCATGCATCCCATTCTCGATATCTTCGGTTGGCTGGCGGTGGCCGGCGGCGTCATTTTCATCGTGCGCAGCCTGTTGCTGAATACCCATATGCGCGCGGACGAACATTCCCCGAACCGGCGTCCGCAACTCGGTTTGTCGGCCGAAGGCAAGCGTCTGCTCTTCAAGGGTATCCTCCTGTTGATCCTCGGCCACATCCTGAAGGACGTGCTGCCCAGCTTCGTCGATCAGTTGCCGAGAGTCTGAACGTGGAGCGGCTCTGGTACGGCACCCTGACGAAGATGCGCGTCGTCCACGACGATCCCGTCTCGTATTTTCTGCGTGATGGTTGGCACGATCCCGCCGCCCGTGTCGAAGACCTCCCCATGAACGCCCTGCTCGGCCGCGCGCTTGAACTGCGCTTTGACGGCGAGATCCATTGCATCGCCTGCGGCCGCAAGACGAAGAAGACCTTCAGCCAGGGGTTCTGCTTTCCCTGTTCCCAGTCGCGGGCCGAGGCCGATATCTGCATGGTCAAACCCGAGCTCTGTCATTACTTCGAGTCCGACAATCCCTGTCGTGATGACGAGTTTGCCCGGTCGAAGTGCTTTGCGCCGCACATCCTGTATGTGTCGTTGACCAGCGGGGTGAAGGTGGGTATCACGCGGCATACGAACGTGCCCTCGCGCTGGATCGACCAGGGCGCTGTGCGCGCGATCCCTTTGGCCGAGTTGCCGAGCCGTCGTGAGGTCGGTCTGGTGGAGCACGAACTGGCGCAAAACATCTCCGATCGCACCCATTGGATGCGCATGTTGAAAGAGGCATCTCCCGAGGGGGATCTCGAGGAAACGGCCGAGACCATTCTGGACGAACTGGAGGAGATGGGCGTCGACGAGCTGGACGAGGACGACCGCGTCGAACACGTCTTCCGTTATCCGGTGCTCGTCTATCCCGAAAAGGTCAAGAGCCTCAACCTGGACAAGGCGCCCACCGCGGGCGGTGTCCTGCAGGGGATCAAGGGACAGTACCTGATCTTCGATACGGGCGTGATCAACGTGCGCAAGTACACCGGCTACAAGGTCGCCGTTCACGGGGACGCGACGTGAGGTGGACGCGCATGAGGCCGTCGACGACCGGGACCTGGCTGGGTCCGGCCGCGGCCGTGCTGCTGCTCGTCTTTGCCGATCTCGATCCCGAACGCGCCTCGGTGACGGCCATGGCGGCGGTCGCCGTCTGGATGGCCGTGTGGTGGATGACCGAGGCGGTGCCGCTGGCCATCACGGCCCTGCTGCCGGTGGCCCTCTACCCGCTGCTGGGCATCATGTCCGGCAAGGCCGTCGCGCCGCACTACTTCAACAGCATCATCTTTCTGTTTTTGGGCGGCTTCATGGTGGCGCTGGCCATGGAGCGATGGAATCTGCATCGACGGATCGCGCTGCGCATCATCACCCTGGTCGGCGGCGGGCCGAACCGCATCGTGTTGGGGTTCATGCTCGCCGCGGCGTTTCTCTCGATGTGGATCAGCAATACGGCGACGGCCATGATGATGGCGCCGATCGCGCTGGCCGTGGTCAAGGGCGTGGGCGGAGAGGACAACGCGGCCGAGACGCGTCGCTTCGCCGTGGCCCTACTGCTCGGCACCGCCTACGGCTGCTCGGTCGGTGGCCTGGCGACCCTGATCGGCACACCGCCCAACCCGCTGCTGGTCAGCAACCTGGGGTTGATTTTTCCCGAGGCCCCCGAAATCTCGTTCGCGGGTTGGATGGTGATCGGGTTGCCCGTGTCGATCGTTATGCTGGCGGTGATCTGGTCGCTGCTGACGGTCATGTTCGGGTTGCGCCGGATGGAGGGGCTGATCGACCACCGCGTCTTTGCGACCGAGCGCGACCTGCTCGGGCCACCGAGTTTCGAGGAGAAAGTGGTCTTCGTCGACTTCGTGCTGTTGGCGGTGTTGTGGCTGACCCGCACCGGGCTGCGCTTCGGCGACGTGAACCTGCCGGGCTGGTCGGCGCTCCTGCCCGACGGTGCGCTGGTCGACGACGGCACCGTCGCCATCGTCATGGCCTTGCTCCTCTTCGTCGTTCCCAGCCGCAACAACCCCGGCACCCGGGTGATGGGCTGGCGCACCGCGCGCAAACTGCCGTGGGCGATCGTGCTGCTCTTCGGTGGCGGTTTCGCCCTGGCCAAGGGTTTCGTGGACGCGGGTCTGAGCGACTGGCTCGGCGAACGCATGACCGGCCTGTCCGAGATGCCGCCGGTGCTGATGGTCCTGTGCATCTGCCTGATCATGACGTTCCTGACCGAACTGACGAGCAACACCGCGACGACCCAGATGGCGTTGCCGGTGGTGGCGAGCGTCGCGGTGGCGATCCACGTGAACCCGCTGCTGCTGATGGTGCCGGCGACCTTGTCGGCCTCGTGCGCGTTCATGTTGCCAGTGGCCACACCGCCCAACGCGATCATCTTCGGAACGGAGATGATCACGATCCGCGAGATGGCGCGCGCCGGCCTGCTACTGAACATCGTGGGTGCGCTGGTGGTTACCGCGGCCATCTATCTGTTGGGCGAGGCGGCCTTCGGCGTCGCCATGGATGTAACGCCTGCGTGGGCGGTGACGCCGTGACCGACGAGATGGATATCAACGGGGTCCTTGATCTGCACATGTTTCAGCCGAAGGATGTGAAGGATCTGGTGGGTGACTATCTTGACGAGTGCCGCGCGCGTGGTCTCCTCGAGGTCCGGATCATTCACGGCAAGGGAATCGGTGCATTGCGGGAGACGGTTCGCGCGGTGCTGGATAAACGGTCGGACGTGGAACGGTACGGGCACCCCGGCGACGCGAGTTCCTGGGGAGCGACAGTAGTCAGACTAAAGCCGAAGGACGACGGTGGGACGGTTCAAGAATAGACAGCCCGGCAAGACCGGACGCACCAGGGGCATGGGCCGCTCTATCCGACACGAGTCGGACGAGGAGCAGCGCGGCTATCCGTCGGGCGACCCGCCGCCGAGCGTGCATCTTCGTCGATTGCGCGCCGACGAAGCCCTGGCGTTTCTGGCCAACGAGGTGGAGGCCCACCGCCGCCACGGTACGCGCGAACTGTTGATCGTCCACGGCAAGGGGCTGAACACGCCGGACGGGCAACCCGTCCTCGGCGAACTGACCCGTCGTTGGATCAAGGCTCATCCCGACGAAATCGCGAGCTGGCGTCCCGCGCCACGCGACTGGGGCGGCGAGGGCGCGGTGGTGGTTGTCCTGCAAAAGGGGAAACGATGAACGACCTGAACGGGCGCAAGGCCCTGGTGACCGGCGGCGGTGTGCGCGTGGGCAAGGTTCTGGCTCTGAGGCTGGCGAAGCTCGGCGCCGACGTGGCCGTTCTGTCCCGGCGCGTAGACGGTGAAGCCGCCGAGACCGCCCGCGAGATCGAGGCGCTCGGCGTGCAGTCGGTTGTGGTGGCCGGCGACCTCATGGAAGCCGAGACGGCCGAACGCGCCGTGGCCGAGTCCGTCGAAGCCTTCGGCCACCTGGACATCCTGGTGAACAACGCGTCGATTTTCGAACAGGGCCGTCTGGAGGATTTCGATCTGCAGGATTGGAGCCGCATGCAGCGGATCAACCTGCGGGCGCCGTTGCTGCTGAGCAAGGCCTTCGCCGCGGCGTTGCCGACCGGTCATGAGGGCGATATCGTCAACATCAACGACATCCACGTCATGAGTCCGCGCGCCGACTACTTCGCCTACACACACAGCAAGGCGTCGTTGCATGTGCTGACCGGAAACCTGGCCGTCGCCCTGGCGCCGCGTATCCGCGTCAACGAGATCGCCCTGGGCGCCGTGTTGCCGCCCTCCGCGCCCCCCGACGGCTACGAGCACGTCGCGCGCACGGAACTGCCCCTTGATCGCTACCCCACGCCCGACGACGCGGCCGACGCACTGCAGTTCCTCTTGGGCTGCAAGGCGGTCACGGGGCAAACGATCTCCATAGATGGTGGGGAGAGTCTCTAGGGCCTAGGGGAAGTGGTAGGGGATGTCCAATTCCTCGGCCATCTCGCCGTCGATCCTGATCCGATAACGGAATGGATTGGGCCAGATCCCCGATTCTATTTCCATCCACACGTCGCCGTAGGTGAACTCGCGGGTATAGATGTCGCCGTTGATCACGGTGGGACCGAGTGGCGCACCCAGGCTGACCGGCGTGTCGGGCCAATCCCAGATGTGATCGTAGTTCGAGTTCCAGACGGGGTAGATGCCGTCTATGAGCAAGCCGATCGTCCGGAAGAAATCGCCGGCGTCGAGCTTTGTGATCTCATTCTCGTGATCCATATAGTTGTAGCGCCAGACGTTTTCGAGCAGGACATAGGGCCCGCCCGCCGTCGTGCGGAACCACTTGCTGCTCTGCCACAGGCTGATGGGGTCGGTCACGTCCAGGGCGTGACGCATGTCTTCGGGCTCGCGGAACTTGAGGGTG
>DAOVZQ010000007.1 GCA_030635025.1 bacterium | reverse complement strand
CGCCCTTCAGGGCGATGTACTTCAGTGTCAACGATGTCCGCCCGCGCCGGGACGAGGCCGAATCGCGCCACAGATCGAGGTGCGAGGCGATGCCGTCACGAGAAGGCTTCAGGCTCACGGCTCGTCCGTTTCGATGCGAAAGGATCGCGACGGCTTCGCTTTCGGTACCGCCGCGGATACCCGCGCGCAGCAGTTCGGACCATGTGTCGTTACGGTGATCGTAGCGCGAGAAGCGACGGGCCAGGCGCCAGGCCAGACCGTCGGGCGCATAGTTGATCAGGGGCAGGCCCGTGGTATGTCCTTCGACGGGGAACCAGCGGTGCGGCGTCTGATTCAGAAAAAGTATGCCGCCCGGCGCGAGTCGCTCCCAGATCAGCGGCATCAGTGTCCGTCGTTCCTCAGGCAGCAGGTGTTCCATGACGGCGCTGAACAGGATGAAGTCGAAGCGTCCGAGTCTCTCGGGCAATCGATCAGACGATGGCGACAACAGGTAGCGCGCATCGAGTCCGAGATGGGAGGCGCGCTGCTCGGCGGCGTCCCGGAAGGCCGGCAGCAGTTCGACGCCGGTGATCGCGCAGCCTGGCGCCAGGCGCGACAGTACGGCGCTGCTGGCCCCGCAGCCGCAGCCGAAATCCAGCACGGTCCGGCCGCTCATGTCCTCGGGTGCGACGAAGGAGAAGAGGTCGTGTCGGAAATCGTTCTCAACGTAGCGGGGATCCTCGTCGCGACGGATCTCGTCGATCACCCAGCGTGGCCCCTTGACGTTCATCAGCGTTTCTACCAAGGCGGGCGGGTAGCCGGTTTCCCAGACCGTCGGCCGAGGCCAGGCGAAGGGCTCGTTCGTCTCGATGGCGACGCGCCAGCGCTCCCCGTTCAGGGGCGTCATGATGACGCGGCCTTCGGGGTGGGTGAGTACGAAATCGTCTGTTACCGAATACAGCACGGAGACCACCGGTTGCGTGAGGTTCATGATTGACTAGGGGTTATTATACCATAGGACGTGTCACGTTTTAATCTCGTGCAACCAACACTTTTGGAACAACGATTGATGGATCATGACACAATGGAGCCGTTTTCCGGCGGCGAGAACGTTGCCGGCGGTCTCCATGTGGCGGTCGCGCCTGTTCGTGGTGTATGATTCCCAATCCAGACGCGGATAATGAATCGGTGACTGCAGCCCCGACAAGGAGCCCATGGGCGAATCACAGACTCACGAACAATTGGCGGCCCATTACGGGATCGAGAAGGCGTTAGCGGCGCAGTTGCGCGCGGCGTCCCCCGAGGAGCGTCGTACGCTCTATTCGGATCTCTACGACGAGCTCTTTCGCAGGGTCCCGGATCACCCCCAACTCACGCGCAAGGCGTCGCCCGCCGAGCAGCAGGTCTACGTGGCCGACCAATTCAAGATGATCGGCGACGTGCTGAGAGCAGACGTCGAATTTCTCGAGGTGGGCCCCGGCGACTGCAGCTTCGCTTTTGCGGTGGCCGAGCGGGTGAAACGGGTGAACGTGGTGGACGTCAGCCGGGAAATAACCGGACGCAACGATATTCCCGGCAACTGTTGCGTCATCATCTCGGACGGGTCGAGTATTCCCGTAACGCCCGACAGTATAGACGTGGCCTACTCCAACCAGCTCATGGAACACCTGCATCCCGACGACGCCAGCGCCCAGCTGGCCAACCTGTACACGGCGCTGAAGCCGGGCGGTTGTTACGTGTGTATTACGCCGAATCGGCTCAACGGTCCGCACGACGTGTCGCGCTTATTCGACGACGTGGCGACGGGTTTCCACCTCAAGGAGTATACCGTGGCCGAACTGGCGGACATGTTCCGCGCGGTGGGCTTCCGGCGCCTGCTTTGCCGCATCGGCGCCAAGGGCCGTTACCTCGGCGTGGGACCCTGGCTGCCGCAACTTGTGGAGCGCGTGCTGGGCTGGCTGCCCGTCGGTCCGCGGCGGACCATCGCCGATCTTGCCCCCGTGCGGGCGTTTCTCAACATCCGACTGGTCGGATACAAGTAGGAAAGCAGTGACATGAACGACGACTTCACCGGCAAGACCGCCCTGATCACCGGAGCGTCCCGAGGCATCGGCCGGGCCATCGCCGAAGCCTTCGCTGCGCGCGGCGCCCGCGTGGCCGTCAACTACCGAGCCAACGACGAAGCCGCCGTGGACTGTCTCGCCGGACTTGACGGCTCGGGTCACATCCCGATGAAGGCCGACATCGCCACGCCCGAGGGGGCGAGCCGCGCCGTTGCCGACACGGTCGCGGCTTTCGGCCGGCTCGACGTGCTTGTCAACAATGCCGGCCGCATCGGCGACCATCCGCCGGCCGATACGGACTACGATACCTGGCAAAAGGAGTGGCGCGACATCCTGGCCTGCAATCTCGTCGGTCCGGCCAACCTGTGTCACTGCGCGGCTCGGCACATGATCGAGCGGGGCGGCGGGCGTATCGTCAACGTGTCCTCGCGCGGGGCCTTCCGCGGCGAGCCCGACATGCCGGCCTACGGCGCCAGCAAGGCGGGCCTCAATGCGCTGAGTCAGTCGCTGGCCGTGGCGCTGGCGCCCCATGGGATTTTCGTGGGTGTGGTCGCGCCGGGATTCGTGGAGACGGACATGGCGGCCGATCGTCTGGCCGGGCCCATGGGCGACGCCATCCGCGCCCAGAGTCCCTTGAATCGCGTAGCCAAACCCGAGGACGTAGCGGCCGCGGTTCTATTCCTCGCGTCCGGGGGCAGCGAGTTTTCGACCGGTACGATCATCGATGTGAACGGCGCTTCGTATCTGCGGTCGTAAGAGAGCTAGCGGTTACAATCCCCGGTTCTATCTTTGCACCATGGAAGATCGCGCACAGCAACGCCTCGGCGTCGTCTACGGCCTCGCCGCCTTCAGCGCCTGGGGCCTGTTGCCCCTGTACTTCAAGGCCGTTGCAACCGTGGCGCCGCTCGAAGTCCTGGCCCACCGTATCGTATGGTCGCTGGTGCTGTTGTTGATCGTGACGGTGACCCGGGGTCAGCTGGGCTCGATCATGACCCTGTTTCGCGACGCGCGCACCCGCCTCACTTTGGCCTGCACCACGTGCCTGATCGCCTTGAACTGGGGGCTCTTCATCTGGGCCATCGCCAACGACCGCCTGGTCGAAGCCAGCCTTGGTTATTTCATCAATCCGCTGTTCAACGTGCTGCTCGGATTCGTATTTCTCCGCGAACGGCTGCGCCCTCTGCAGAGTGTGGCCGTCGTTCTGGCGGCCGCGAGCATCGTCTGGCTGACCGTCACGTTCGGGCGGTTGCCGCTGGTGTCGATCGTGCTGGCCGTCAGCTTCGGGTTCTACGGGTTGCTTCGCAAGCAGGTGCGCGCCACCGGCGTAGAAGGATTGACCGCGGAGACGTTGATGCTCTCGCCGATCGCCGTCGCCTGGATGATCTGGCGCGAGGATCAGGGCGCCCTGCATTTCCTGCACGACGGCGCACGCATCAACACGCTGTTGTTGTCGGCGGGAATCCTCACGGCGCTGCCGCTGATCTGGTTCGCAGAGAGCGCACGGCGGCTGCGGTTGGCGTCGGTCGCCTTCATGCAGTACCTGGCGCCCACCGGTCAGTTGTTGTTGGCGACCTTGGCGTTCGGAGAGCCATTCACCCGGACCCATGCCATCAGTTTCGGTATGATCTGGATCGCGTTGATCCTCTACACGATCGATACGGTCCGCGGATTACGGAGCCCCGCGGTCGAACCGACTCCGCGTTGATACAAAAAGCCCTGGTACGAAAAAGCCCCCCGGCGGTCAACCGGGGGGCTCGCGATCAAAACATCATCGGGTTCGACGACTACGCCGCCTTGCGCGAGAAGAAACTCTTCTTCAACAGGTCGAAGAAGATCACCGCCGCCCCCAGGATCATCAATCCGTCGGGAACGACCCGCGACCACATCCATCCCTTCATGGACTCTAGCACCGAGTGTTGCCGAGCAGCCCAGTAGCCCAGGTCGTGGGCGATGCGCGTCTGCTCGAGTCCGATTACCAGCGTTGGGATCGCGAAGAGCAACACGCCGCTGGTCAACAGCCAGAAGCCTACGCGGCTCGGCGTCTCGTTCCACTCCAGGCCCTTGGCCATGGCGTTGGACCGCGTCACCAGATACATGAAGGCCAGCGAGATGTACCCGAAGGCGCCCAGCAGAGACACATGGGCGTGGGGCATGATCAGATACGTGCCGTGGCAATAGTAGTTGATCGTGGGCAGGTTGATGACCATGCCCAGGAAGCCGGCACCGAACCAGTTCAAAAACGCGCTGCCGGCCAGGAAGAGGAAGGGCACCGCGAAGGGGAAGTCCCCCTGCTTGGCGTTGATCTCCCGCTGCTGTTTCAAGGCCTCGATCATCAACAGTCCGAGCGGCAACGGCTCGAGTGCGGAGAAGATGCCGCCCAGGGCGATCCAGTACTCGTCCAGTCCCTGCCACCAGTAGTGATGACCCACGCCGAGTGTGCCGCTGGCCGCCACCAGGAACAGCTCGAAGAGCATGATCCGTTCGGCCGTCTTGCGCGACACCAGTCCCAGCGCCACGGTCAGGAAGGCCAGCACGCCCGCGGCGAAGAGTTCGAACGTGAGCTCGACCCAAAGGTGTACGACCCACCAGCGGTAGTAGTCGTCGACCGTGTAGTTGGGCATGATCTTATGTAGCGGCGCCATACCCGCCATGTAGAGTGTGGCGATACCGAAGGCGCTCCAGATGATCGTGCCGATCAGGACGTTGTTGTCCTTGGCTTTACGGATCACGCTGTACACCATGAAGAACCAGAGCAGCAGACCTATGACCAGGCCGATGTCCCAGACGCGGCCGAGGTTGAGCAGTTCGCGGCCCTCGTTGCCCAGCCAGAACCACACGTCGCGCATCTGACCGGTCGCGCCCATGTAGATGCCGATCAGGCCGCCGCCGCCGACAACCAGCAGGGCGCCCCACAACACATCCACGAGCCACGGGAACTTGAGGTCTTCATTGGCGGCCAGGGGCGCGATCATCATGCCGCCCACCAGCCAGCCGATGGCCACCCAGAGGATCGCCAGATTCACGTGCAGGGCGCGCATGACGTTGAAGGGCATCACGTCCTGCGACACGATGAAGTTGGAGCCGGGATCGGTATAGATGTGGGCGAGGTAGCCGCCGATGATCATCTGCAACAGCATGAAGAGTCCGACGACCGGCACGTACTTCAGCAACTTCTCCTGTGACGGGAAGAGCTTAGTGACGATCAGGGGCTGTTCGAGGGGCTCGCCGTCGCGCTTCAGCAGCTTTTCGTAGGCGATGTAGAGCACGAGAATCGTGCCCACCCACAAGGCGAGCAGCTCCCACAGGGAGGTGATGTGGCTGGTCCAGGTGGTGTCCTGGTCGACCAGGGGCTCCGGCGGCCAGTTGTTGCTCCAGGTTCGGTCGGTGCCCGGACGCTTGCTTGAGGCCACGAGCTGCGCCCAGTCGATGAAGGCGGCGATGAGCGTGGCCTCGTCCGCGCGGATCACGCCGCCGGGCCAAGCGTGTTCACGATCGCCGTTCACCAGGAAGTCGACGAGGTAGTCGACGTTGGCGTGGTACGCGGCCGCCGAAGCCTCGGTGTACGTGACGGTGCCCTCGACGAGCTTGACGCCGTCGTGGAAGTCGTTCTTCACGCGCTCCTTGATCCACCCTCGTTGTTCGTCGGTCAGGGCAGCGGCCGATATGCCGAACTCCTCACGCGCAAAGCGTTCGTACAGGAACTCCGCCCGGCGATGGAAGAACTCGGTGGAGAAGTCGGGCCCGAGATAGGCGCCCATGCCCAGCAGCGTGCCGTAGTCCGTCAGGTCGAACTGCTGGAAGTAGCCTTTGCCGCCCACCACGTCGTCATAGGTGTAGAGAACCGTGCCGTCGGCGGACACGACCTGCGCCGGGATCGGCGGGACTTCCTTGGCGAGATTGGCCGTAAACACGATCAGGGCCACGACCATGACGATGGCCACGGTCCAGAAAGCCGTGTAGAGCCCCTTTCGGGACAGCAATTTGTCGAGCCAGGATGGATTCATCGTGCGTCTCCTCGTCGCCCGGCCCGGGTGGCCGGCAATAAATCTACCTTCAGGTAGTATTTGGGGTGAAAAAAACTCAGAGTCTCCGGTCCACACTCGCGGCCATCTGGGCCAGCGTGACCGACTTCATCGTGTCCAGGACAGCGTCCTTGTGTCCCGCCCAGAACGGGTGCATGGGGCAGGGATTCTCATCGTCGCAACTATCGAAGCCGAGTATGCAGCGATCATAATTATCCAGGCCTTCGACGGCATCCACGATGTCGGCTATGCAGACCGCGTCGAGCGGTCTGGCGATTCGGTAGCCTCCACCCTTACCCTGAACGGCTTCGACGATGCCGGCCGTCTTCAGCCTGCCCATCAAGCGGCCCAGGAACTTATAGGGAATGTCCAACGAATCGGAGAGGTGCTTTGCGCTGCACAGGTCCTCACAACCATGGGCCATGGAGACCAGGCATCGGATCGCGTATTCGGATGATTTGTACAGACGCATACTGCTACCTCCGGGTAGTAGTATCGCTCGTGATGATCGACTTCGCAAGTCCGATTTCATGTTTATCGCCTGGAATACAGAAGCCCCCGGCTGCAGGCCGGGGGCTATCGTCGGGGACGCCGTGTGTGGCGATCACCGATACATGGACTTGATCCCGCTCCACGTGCTGGTCTCGTTGGCGATGGGCATCAGGTCGATGACGATCGTGTTGTTGGTCTCATCGTACTCCGGCACGACGTTGTAGGGGTCTACGATGATCGTGACCGTCGTGAAACCGGGTTCGATGACCGTCCAGGGGTATTCCTCGACGTAGTGGTAGCTGCAACCGCACCGCATGAAGGTGGTGTTGTTACCCGAGCAGAAACCTGTGATCGTGCCCTGGTATGTGGTGATGTCCAGGCAGTTGCCATCGCCGCAGTGCAGGATCGATTGCTGCCAGCAGTCGTGTTCCTGCTGGAAGTAGGTGACTGTATCGGTCAGCAACTGGGGTGCGATGGACCCATAGTGCATGACGATGTCCAGGGCGTGCGAGGCCAGGTTGCCGAAATTGTGGATGTTGATGTTGGGGCGCAACTGGAATTCACCGGCCTGTTTGGCCGTGAATATGTCGACGCTGACGAGTTCCAGGTCGAGTTCCGGTTGGGCGACGACGGGGGTCGACAGCGCGACGAGCGCGACAGTCAGGATGGCCAGCCATTTCCAATTCGTTGACCTTTTCATTGTGTTTCCTCCCTCGGGTTTCAATTTTGATCCGGCGATCTGTTGGGTTTGGGCGGTCGGGGCGATTACGCATTGTCTGTTTGGCTGGTAATGGGATCTTACATGATTATTAATGTGCATTTTCATGTATACTTGGGATTAGCGTCCGAATTTAGCTGGTTCCTCGTATAATCAGTTGTCCGGCAGGGAGTTGATTATATTTCATCAAATACGGGTATTTCACTAGGAATTGGGAGATCGACTCCGGCCGGAGCTGCCGAACCGGCGTGATATTTCAAGGCTGGCGAACCATGCGGGGTAACAGTATTCTGGTTTCCAGAATCGTATTCAACCGACCATGACCATAACAAAGGACGTTGCCATGACTTTCGAATTACCGGAACTGCCGTACGCCAAGGACGCCCTGGCGCCTCACATTTCCGCCGAGACGCTCGATTACCATTACGGCAAGCACCACGCGGCCTACGTGACCAATCTGAACAACCTGGTTCCCGGCACCGAGTTCGAGAACAAGTCGCTGGACGACATCGTCAAGACGGCCCCGGCCGGCGGTCTCTTCAACAACGCCGCCCAGGTCTGGAACCACACCTTCTACTGGAACTGCATGAGCCCCCAGGGCGGCGGTGAGCCCACAGGCGAGGTGGCCGACGCCATCAACGCGGCCTTCGGCTCCTTTGCCGACTTCAAGACCAAGTTCGCGGCCTCGGCGGTCGGCAACTTCGGGTCGGGCTGGACCTGGCTGGTGAAGAATGCCGACGGCGGCGTGGAGATCCTCAACACAGGCAACGCCGGCTCCGCCCTGACGTCCGGCATGACGCCCCTGCTGGTCGTCGACGTCTGGGAGCACGCCTACTACGTGGACACCCGCAACGCGCGGCCCAAGTACGTGGAGAACTGGTGGAATCTGGTGAACTGGAGTTTCGTGGCGGCCAACTTCGCCGGCTAGACGAGTCCGGAGTTCATAAATGAAGACGGGGAGGCCTTGCCAGGCTTCCCCGTCTTTGTGCACATGGCGGCCGGGTCAGGACGCGTGCGGTTTCGAGAATTCGATCGTCGCGTACCAGCCCCACCACCGCAACGGAGGGATCACCGCGAAGAGTGCGCGGTCCAGGCCGTCCAGCATGTTGATGACGGGTCCGCTGATCCTGGGCCACTTGCACACGGGTACGGCGAGCAGTGTCGACATGTGGAAGCAGCGGGTAACAACCTGGTCGAAGTGTCGTTCGAGAATCTTCACATCGCTGCGCACCAGGGGATGTTCGTCGTCGGTGCGCATGGACGGAGTGACCTTGCGGAAGAGGTTGAGCGCCGGGTTATGGCCCAGCGGCTCGGAAAAGACGGCCGTGCCGCCGGGTTTCAACACGCGCGCCAGTTCACGGCCGGCCAGGTCCAGGTCCAGGTGATGCAGGATGGCCAGGCCGGTGACCAGGTCGAAGCTGTCGTCGGGAAAGTCCATGTGCTCGGCGTCCATGGTGTGGAACTCGGCGTTGGTGATGCCCGCCTGGGCCGCGCCCTCACGCGCCACGTCGATCGATCGCGGCGAGATGTCGATGCCGATCACTTCCTTGGCGCCGGCCTCGATCAGTTCCCGGGAATGGTGTCCGGCGCCGCAGCCGTAGTCGAGTACCCGCGCACCCGGACAACGGGAGAACTCGGCGTGCCGGTAGTCGTCCTTGCTGCGGCGGCTGATGGCGTAGTATTTCCAGAGGGGAGCGCGGACGAGGGTCTCGGCGTAGTCGTCGAAGTATTCGGCTTCCTTCTTCTTTATGTCGTCTGTCATATATCCTCTGTCCCCTTTGGGTATGCAGCGATTTGGAATTGTCGAATCGCGGCGGAGTATACAGGTCCCGCTCCCCTGAGACATCCACAATCGTCGGCTTTCGATTTGACCGCCTTGATCCCCGCTTCATCAGCGATTAGGGTTTCACTTCGAGACGGGATGATTCATCAGGAGAGACCCATGAAATCGAACGTTATTCTGATCATCCTTGCCCTGGCTTGTGTTTCGGCGGCCGGTGCGGATGATTCCGAACATATCTTCGCGGACCCGTTCATCGAACAGGCCTATGCACCCGACGCCCGGGGTGAGGGGATGGGTATGGCGTTCACGGCCGTGGCGGAGGGGCCGGCGGGCCTCTTCTGGAATCCGGCGACCCAGCTCGAAGGCCATACGGTGGCTGTTGGATACCATCGTGCTGATCAGATTCTCGACGATCTCGAGTTCACGGCTCTCAGCGCCGCAATAGAAATCGGGTATCTGCGTCTCGGTGTTTATCAGAACGAACTGGCCTGGGACATCACGATCAATACATCCTCTCTGGGTAATGTCAGCAATTTCAGGTCCCGTGTGCGCTCCGGTGGACTCGCCATCGACTTGGGTCGATTGATCTTCGGCGACGAGACCACACTCTTTGCCAGCGTCGGCGTCAATTTCAAGTCGCTGGAATCCAATTGGAACGATCGAACCTTCTCCAAGGCCTCGGACAAGGACGCGGGCATCATGCTGGGCACGCGCCACTTCCTGGGCGACACCGATGATGTGCATCGGGGCTGGATCGGCTGGAGAGTTGGCGGCGTATTGACCAATACCGACCGGGCCGAGATCGAGAACGACTGGAGCGCGGTCGAAGATAAAATCGACCCCTTGAAACTGCGTCAACGCGGCCGCGCGGGACTCGTGCTGGAAGGTCGACACGGCTGGCATTATCGTCTGGGCTATAGCCTTCGTTGGCTGATCACCGCCGACTGGGAAAAAACCAACCTCGATGACGGTTGGTCCGACTCGACAGTGAAGCGCTACGGCGCCGAGTTGACCTTGCTCGGTCTGGTTTCGGGACGGGTCGGCCAAGTCGACTTGGGCGAAGGCAGTTACAATAACGGCACCACATACGGCGCCGGGCTGCGATTTTCCCCACAAGGAAGCCGCGTTGGCCTTCGCGGCGACTGGGCCAGCGTACCGTACGAGCCCACCGAAGAGCTCGGGAGCCCGTTCGTCACGCAACGCCTGGACCGCTATAGCGCCGCCGTCTGGCTCAGTTTCTGACCCTCGATGGAAAACAAGCCTCTCCTGTGATATGATGTGCTGACCGCGCCGTTTCTCTCGCGAAACGGCCCGGCCGCCGCCACCCCGCCCATACGTACCCCACATCTCCTCGGGAGGTCATGTAATGTTACGACCTGCACGCACCCTGGTTTTGGTGGGTCTGGTGTCGCTGCTTGCGCTGTCGCTGTCGGGCTGCTCCGACTCCACGGCGCCCGGTGGCGGCAACGGCAATCTGGCGCGGATCGGCGCCGAGGGCGATCTGGATCCCACCGACGGCACCTTCGTCCTGAAGACCCTGCAAATGCCGCCGCCCTGGGACGGTCCGCCCATCAGCATCGAGCTCGTGGGCTCCAACCTGGTTGTCGACGAGGCCAACGAACAGATCTCACTGGACGTGGCCATCCGCAGCCGGCATCCGTATCCGCTCTACGCACCGGCGGTGGTCTGGGTGGAGGGCTTCACGCCCCCCGGAGTGAGCCTGATCAATGCCGACTATGGTCTTGTCCCGCCCACCGCGGCGAAGCTCGACACCTTCACCCACTTCGTGCGCTTCGGTTTTGACTATTCGGGGCTGATGGGGGACGACGGCCTGCTGGAGTTCGAGGAGACATCCGCGACTAAAACCTGGATCTTCCACGATCCCGGCCTGGGTTCGTTCTCCTTCCAGGGCTGGGCCGAGTTCGGCATGGAGCCGGATCTGCCGCGTATCGCCGGCCGGTGTTTCATCGACCAGAACAACAACGGTTGGCCCGAGCCCGACGAACCACCACTCGCTCCGGCTTTCATCGCGGTTTCGCTGCCCAATGGCGACGTTGTCCATCTCGCGACCGATCCCGAGGGTCATTGGGCCATGCCGGTCGAAGACGCCGGCCTCTACCGGGTTCATTGCAACCTGGCCTGGATGATGCCCATGGAGCCGTGCTTCACCACGCCCAACCCTTTGGACGTGTTGTGGACGCCGGGACCCGATGGTCTGCCCAATGGGTTCGAGGACGCGAATTTCGGCCTGTGCACTTTCGAGCCGAGCCTGTACCCGCCGATCCTATTCACCGACGAACCGCCCGACAGTCTGCACTTCGGTTACTGGACGCTGATCGGCGCCGAGATCGAGGGCGGGCACTATCTGCGGATGCATGTCGGGTTCTCGGGCTGCCAGCCGGACCAACCGTTCACACTGTATGCGAGCGGCGGGTTCATGGAGTCGGAGCCGCCCCAGATCAACGTTGTGCTGGTGCACGAGATCGAGGAAGGGTGTGACGCGTGGTTCGAGGACGAATTCGTCTTCGACCTGATGCCGCTGTGGCACCGTTACATGGATGCGTATGGGCCGGGGATGTTGATGATGAACCTGGTTGGAACCGGCCCGGAGATTCAGCACCTGGTGTTTCCCATATTTCCGGAGGATAAGCCGAGGGACTGATTCGGTTTTACACGTGTAAAGTGCCCCGCCTCCCAGGAGGTGGGGTTTTATGATAAGGGCATTTCACGGAAAGCCCGGATGATGTAGTATCACATGAATCGATATAATATTATCGCCACGGAAAGGGAGTTCCATGAGGCGACCCGTATTGTCATTATCTTCACTGACCCTGTGCCTGTTTCTTCTCGTCGGCAACCTTGCTCTTGGTCAGGAGAGCGGCTCCCTTGTGGCATGGCCGCGTTTGATCATCGCGGATGCCACGCTCTTTACCCATCCCGTCGATATCGATATGGGCGAGGGTCACTCCATCGCCTTGAATGCCGACGGCTCGATTGTAGCATGGGGCAAGAACTCCGATGCGCAGTGCGACCTGCCGATCCCGACGGTTGGTTATTCGGCGATCGCGGCGGGGGCGCGTTTCAGTGTCGGCTTGAAAACCAGTGGTTCAATCGAGGTCTGGACCAACAGCATATACTTCGACGTGAGCGATGTTCCCGAGCCGAACATCGGTTTCGTCGATGTCGATGCCGGCTATATACACATCCTTGCGCTCAAACCGGACGGATCAATCGTCGCTTGGGGAGACAGCACATATGGCCAAATCGATGTCCCCGAGCCGAACACGGGCTTCTTGGCGATCTCAGCCTGCGGGAGCTACAGCCTCGGTTTAAGGCCGGATAATTCGATCTCAGCCTGGGGCAGCAATTACACGGGCCAGCTTGAAGTGCCGGAACCCAATACGGATTTCATCGCCATCACGGCCGGTGTTGGTCACGGTCTCGGGCTGAAGTCCGACGGATCGATCGTGGCCTGGGGGTACAATGCAGACGGTCAGTGCGATGTCCCCGAGCCGAATGTCGACTTCGTGCGGATCGCCGCACATTCCTATCACAGCCTCGGGCTCAAGTCCGACGGATCGGTCGTGGCTTGGGGGCGCAATGACGTAGGCCAGTGTAATGTCCCAGCACCGAATTCTGATTTCGTCGCGATTGCGGTCGGACAAATGGCCAGCGCCGGCGTCAAGTCGGACGGATCAGTGATCGGGTGGGGAGGGGACACCTGGAATTGTCAGGATTTTGCTCCGCCGCTCAGCAGTAACATCGTGGATATTGCTGCGGGCGACGGCAATCATTTCGCTCTTAAATCCGACGGTACGATCCTCTTCTGGGGGGATGACTGTGACTTCGGTAAATGTGTCATCCCTGAACCGAATGCGGACTTCGTGTCCATCGACGGAGGGGAGGAACATGTCGTCGGCTTGAAATCCGATGGCTCGGTTGTGATGTGGGGGGATGCCGGTGACGACTTCGGCGTGGTTCCGGAACCCAATGCGGATTTCGTGGCGGTAGAGGCCGCATTCTATTGGAGCATAGGTCTCAAGTCTGACGGCTCGATTGTGGCCTGGGGTCCCTGGGATACGGGATTCGCGAATATCCCGGAACCGAACGCTGATTATGTAGCCATTTCCTCAGGTAATGGTCATGCATTGGCTCTGAAGTCCGACGGCACGATCGTGATCTGGGGGGCTGGAGACAGTCAATACGATATTCCTCTACCGAATGCTGGTTTCATTGCTGTCTCTGCAGGGGACCACTCCATGGCTCTCAGATCTGATGGATCTATCGAGGCCTGGGGGGGAGGGTGGGACTACGGCCAGAACGACGTTCCGGAGCCCAATACAGATTTTGTCGCCATATCCGCAGGGATGAGTCATAGCCTGGCTTTGAAGACTGATGGCTCCTGTCTGGCTTGGGGAGGGGATTGGCCTTTCCTCCAGGGCACAAACCCGCCCCCGAACTGGCATTTCATTGCCATAGACGCCGGGGGCTATCTCAACCTCGGCATAACCCGCGACCCCTTGACCGCAGTCGACGACACGGAATCCCACACGATCTCATCCCCTCGTTTGCATGAGATCAATTCCCTGGTCCCCAACCCCTTCAACCCATCGGTCGAAATCTCCTTCACAAGCCAGGTGCCTGACAAGATGACTCTCGAGATCCACGACGTCGCCGGCCGGCTCGTCAAGACCGTCCTGCTCGGATTGGTCGAACCGGGAACTCACACGGCAAAGTGGGATGGACAAGGTGCGCGTGGGCGCGATGTGTCGTCAGGCGTGTACTTCGTGCGGGTGAGGGGAAATCGGGGCGTGTCCGACACCATGAAAGCGGTGCTGGTCCGCTGACGATTTTCGGCTAGCTCTACGACCTGCGCTCGCCCTGTGTGTTTGAGTCCAACACTATTTATACCGCTCCCGAACAACCCCCGCATGATGAATCTCATGCCCCGCCAACACCCAGGGCATACAGGCCACCGTCAACGCGTTGCCGCCCGCAACTCCGGCCCGAGTCCAGGCGGCCTCATCCAGGTTCATGAAGAACGCGACTGTCGCGCGCCTCACCGCCAGCATCTCGTCCAGCAGATCGGCCACAGGAACCGAGTCGGCGTTGGAGACGGCGGCCCACTCATCCTCCTCCATACCAGGCAGGGGCGTGACGTCGCCGCGGGCGAAACTCATGGCGCGGAAAACGAAAAGCCGCTCGGTGTCGACCATATGGCCGACGACTTCCTTGACGCTCCACTTGCCCTCGGCGTAGCGATGGCGGGCGCCGTCTTCGCCGAACCCCGCGATCAGGGCGCAGGTGTCCTCGACCTGGCGGGTCAATTGGGTGAGTACGTCGCCGTCGGGCACCTGATCGATGTAGCGTTGGAAGTAGGGGGCGTAGGTCGCCGGATCGAGGTGTGCGCGAGTCATGCTGCTCCTAGCCGAAGAAAAGGTACGTGACAAAGATCGCCGCCAGAATCCCCACAGCATCGGCCGCCAGCCCGCAAGCCAGGGCATGACGTGTGCGGCGGATGCCCACACTGCCGAAATAGACCGCCAGCACGTAGAAGGTGGTTTCGGTGCTGCCCTGCACGACGCTGGCCAGGCGGCCCGCGAACGAGTCCGCGCCGTGAATTTCCATGGTCTCGATCAGCATGCCGCGCGCGCCGCTGCCCGACAGGGGTTTCATCAGGGCGGTTGGCAGGCCGTCGACCCAGCGGGCATCGAGGCCGAGCGCGGCGGCGCCATGGCGGATGCCGTCCAGCAACAGGTCGAGGGCGCCGCTTGCCCGGAAAACGCCGATCGCCACGAGCATGGCCACCAGGTATGGGATGATGCTCACGGCCACGCCGAAGCCTTCCTTGGCTCCGTCGACGAAAGTCTCGAAGACGGGTACGCGGCGGCGGACCGCGGCGCCCACGAACCCCACGATCACCAGGAAAATCAGCATGTTGGCCAACAGGGACGACTGCGCTTGCACAGCCTCGCGCTCGAGGCCGGAGAAGTAGGCCACCAACCCGGCGACCACAGCGGTCATGGCGCCCAGGTAGCCCAGGATCACCGGGTCGTGCAACCGGCGGCGTTGGACCAGTCCGGTGACCAGCAGGCCGGCCAGGGTGCTGCAGAAGGTGGCGATGAGGATGGGCAGGAAGACATCGGTCGGATCGGCGGCTCCCATCTGCGCGCGGTAGGTGAAGATGGTCACCGGCAGGATCGTGACGGCCGACGTGTTGATCACCAGGAAGAGGATCTGATCGTCGCTGGCGGTGTCGTCGCTGGTGTTGAGGGTCTGCAGCTCGCGCATGGCCTTGAGGCCGAGCGGCGTGGCGGCGTTGTCCAGACCGAGCATG
>DAOVZQ010000415.1 GCA_030635025.1 bacterium | reverse complement strand
GCCGAGGATCTCGAGGATCTCTACCATGTCGTCTGGGAGACGGAACACCTCATGCGGCAGGAGAATGCCGACTGGCACTTGAACACCGGCCTGAAACCCATCGAAGTCGAAGCCTGATCACGACTCCGCGCGAGTCTCCAGGACAGCTGTGATTTCGGCCTCGACCGATCGGCCCCGATCGCGCCCGTACCACAGATGAAGTCTTTCCAGCAGGGCCGGCTTTTCCAATCCTTCGGTCTTGGCCTGATCGAAGACCTCCTGGGCCGCGGCAGGTCGCGGGCCCCATCCCCATAGCTCGTTCCCGTCCGTGTCGAAGACCACCAGCTTCGGAATGCTACGGCCCCCGTTGGTCAGATACAGATCCATCACGTCCAGGTTGTCGTCGCGCTGCAGGATGCGCAGGTCGATCCGGGGATTGCGCCCGGCCATGGCCGCCAGGTAGGGCAGACACTGGGCCGAGTCGCCGCACCAGGGCTCGGTCAGCACCATCCATATCTGAGGCGTGTCGATGAGGTCGAGCAATGTGGAGAGTCGGTCCGAGATCTTGTAAGTACGACCGATGCGTTGGGATCTGTGCAGATTGAGCTTGGTGTAGACGACGCGTTCGGCGGCGTCCTCGTCCAGGCCTTCGGCCGGGGTTTCGGCCTGAACGGCCATCAACTCCAGGTAGGATTCGTACCCGAGACCTTCGTGGGGACGGCGGTCGAGGAAGAACATCTCAGCCATGGGTCTCTCCATATCTCTGTGACAAGGACATCCAATTCTCAAGGGGTCGATCAACCGGACGAAAAAAACAAGAAGGCCCGAGCGTCATCAAGATATGTCCGGGCTTCAGGAATCGCGACGACCTTTAAGATCGGGGAGTCTCGCCATGGCCATCCGCAACGTGTTATTGATCGCCTTGTCTCTGCTGTTCTTTGTGGGGTGCGGCGACGACGACCCCGTGACTCCACCCGACGACCAGACCGCCGATTGCCCCGAGGGCCCCGTGCTCACGGTCAGTCCCATCGCTCTCGCGGATATCGAAAGCGTCTTTCCCCTCGGAAACATCAATCCGCCGGGACACATCACTCCGACCGATCACATGGGCCTGACCATCCGAACCGAACCCGGAGCTTCCGCGCCCGTCGTGGTCGATCTCGTCTCGCCGGGCGATCTCACCATCACCCTGTTGAGCGCCCAGGAGTTCGTGAACGCCGGGTATGCGGATTTCGGCATCGGCCTGCAGGCTTGTGACGACATTCACATCGGTTTTGGGCACGTCACGACGCTGGACGAGGACCTGTTCGGTTTCGCCGGCGATTTTTCCGCATGGACCCTGGAGAGCGAGCAGGTGACGTCGGAGGAAACCTACCGCTACTACAACTATCCATGCGAGATCGAGGTCGTGGCCGGACAGCGTTTGGGAACCGGTGGCGGCGTGGCCGATCAGTGGGGCGTCGATTTCATGATTCACGATCTCACCTTGCCGCCGGCCGAGATGGCGAGTGATCGCTGGGACGGCGAGTGGGCCCTCTATTCCCGCTGCTGCCTCGACTACTTCGTGGACGGGCCGGTCTACGACGCCCTCTACGCCTTGCTGGACCTGCCCGCCGACATCCTGGCCGCCGGCGACGCCTGCGGTAATCTGCACGACGACGTGCCGGGCGCCCTGCGCGGCGTCTGGTTCCACGAAGGGACGACCCTGACCTACCCCGACGAGAACAACATCTCCTTCTCCTGCCGCAACACCGATCCGAACCAGGACCTGATCGGTATCGGGACAGCGGTCGCCACGCTCTCCGGCGCGGCGTATTTCATCGACACGGTCGATTCCGGGAATGAGAACCGGGCTTTCGAGCAGGTCACGCCGATGAGCGGCCTGCAGGTCTACACGCCGTCTTCCTTCTTCAATACCATCATCCTGGTGCAGATGGTCGCGTCGGATACGCTCTGGATCGAGGGCCTGCCCGACGATACCCCCCGCCCGCAATGGACATTCAGCACGGCTCGCTCCGTATTTGTGCGCTGAAGCGCCGGCCCCGAACGGAACCCGTAGCATCGTGTGGTCTTTCATGGTTCTATCCCATGGAAGCCCACGTCATCCGGGAGGGTATGACATGAACAAGATCTCGCTACTGATCATCCTGGCCGTGCTGACAACGACCAATCCCCTGCAGGCCTCCAGCTGTGCGCCGGAGCCTTTCGACTCGGGCGATGCGGCCGTAGCCGGCAACGCCTTCGCTCTCGCGCTCTATGCCCATCTTCAGGAGAGCGACGGCAACCTCTTCTTTTCGCCCTCGAGCATCTCCACTGCGCTGGCCATGACCTACGCCGGCGCTCGTGGCGAGACGGCGCGGGAAATGGCGGCAACGCTCCATCTTCCCGACCGCCAGGACGCGGTACACAAGGGATTCTCCGGTCTGCTCGCCGATCTGGAACCCGGCGCCGAGGCGTCCCACAGGCTGAATGTGGCTAACCGCCTCTGGGGCCAGGACGGCTTCGATCTGTTGCCCGAGTACCTCGCCGTTGCGAGGGCCCATTACGACGGTGGTTACACGCCCCTGGATTTCTCCGGCGACGCGGACGGCTCGCGGCGCATCATCAACGCCTGGGTGGAAGAGAAGACCGAGAACAAGATCACCGATCTGCTCATGCCCGGCAGCATCGATGGTTCGACGCGTCTCGTGCTCACCAACGCGGTCTATTTTTACGGCCTCTGGAAGCACGCGTTCAAAGAGCGGGCCACCGCCGACGGCCCCTTCTTCACGACGGCCGATAAGTCCGTCGAGGTTCCCTTCATGCGTATGGTCGAACACCTGAGGATGGGTGAGGCGGACGGCTTCCGAGTCCTCGAGTTGCCCTACGACGGTGAGGACCTATCCTTCTTTATCCTGTTGCCCGACAACCGGGACGGACTGGCCGACCTTGAGAGACGTTTGAATCCCGAAATCCTTGACGCCCGGCTGGGCGAATTGAGTCTGCAGCGTGTCCGCTGTATTCTCCCGCGCTTCAAGATGACGTCGCGCTTCGAACTGGGGCGAATACTGGCGACCATGGGCATGGCCTCGGCCTTTAGCGGCTCGCGGGCCGATTTTTCCGGCATCACCGGCGGTAGGGACCTGGTCATCAGCGAGGTCGTGCACAAGGCCTACGTGGATGTTTTCGAGGAGGGGACCGAAGCGGCGGCGGCGACCGGGATCGTCATGAAGATGACCAGCGTCTCCCACGAAGAGCCGCCGGTCGAGTTCCTCGCCGATCATCCCTTTGTCTTTCTGATCCGCCACCGGGCCACCGGCGCGATCCTG
>DAOVZQ010000169.1 GCA_030635025.1 bacterium | reverse complement strand
TGCACGAGGGCATCCACTTCTACGGCGAGGTCGTCGTCCAGTCGGGCACGACCTACATGCCTGCCGAGATGGACCAGTCGGGTATCGGCTACTACACCGGCCTGTTCTACGACTTCGACAGCTCGGTCGAGCCCTACATCGGCTTCGAGTACAATTACGCCAGCGGCGATGACGCTGCGACCGCCGACGAGAACGAGGGTTTCAACGCCCTCTTCGGCTCCACCAGCGACTTCCTCGGCATCATGAACATTGTGGACTGGTGCGACATCACCGCCCTGCGCTTCGCCGGCGGCTTCACGCCCACCGAGGGCCTGGACGTGTCGGTCGACTTCTTCGTCTTCACTCTGGGCGAGGACAACGGCGGCGAGGATGCCATCGGCAACGAGATCGACATCAAATTCGGCTACGCGCTGAACGACGATGTGGACCTCGAGGGTGGCTGCGGCATGTTCTCCGCCGACGAGAACAGCACCATGTACTACATGCCCCCCGGCGACTCCAGCTACTTCGCCTGGGCCGGAGCCAGCCTGGATTTCTAGATCCCAATCGACCCAAAGCAAAGGGGAGGGCTTCGGCCCTCCCCTTTTTCGTTGCTCGCCGTGTCTACCGGATACTCACTCCGGATGGACGTCGCGAATCCGCGCCCACTCCCGGCGGCTCAATTCGACTCCCCCACCGAGCCGTTCGGCATACAGTGTAATTTCGGCCAGACGTTCCACCGTCTCCATCAGGGCGTAGGCACCGTCTAGATCCACGGCGAAAGTCACCACACCGTGATTGGCCAAAAGCAAGGCGGGCTCATGGTCGTTCAAGTCACTTAAGGAAGCAGGGACATCCGGGGTACCGGGTGTGGCGTAGGGCGCTAGACGGACCTCGTTCCCCAGCAACAGGAGCGCCTCCGGCAACAGGGCCGTCGACAGCGCTCGATGTGCACAGGCAAAGGCCGTGGCAAACGACGGATGAGCATGGCAGACGGCGTGTACATCGGTACGCCGGCGGTAGATCTCGGCGTGGAGACGCCATTCAGAGCTGGGCCTTGCATCACCGTCGACGACGCCGTTCCGATTCATCACCACCAGGGTCTCGACTTCGAGTTCGCCCTTGCACACGCCGGTGGGCGTAATCTGGAAACGGTCCTCGTCCAGACGGACGGACAGGTTGCCCTCTGCGGCCACCACGTACTTCCGCCCATAAAGAAGGCGCCCGACCCGGACGATTTCGTCAGCGGGTCGGGCGCCGGTCTCGCGCGTCATGGTCCTACCAGTTCGACAGGATGTAGATATGACTCATGACATCCTCGAAGAACGCCAGCTCTTCGCGAATGGCATCGGCTTCGGCCTTGAGCTGCATCTCGTTGAGTTCAGGATCGGCAACGGCCCAGGCGTCATACGTGTCTTGCCAGATCTGATCCAGGTCTTCGGTCGGGAATCCCATGGAGCTGGTGAGCATCAACTCCCGTCCAGGACCGCCGGTGAAGCGCGGGGCCATGTCGTCGGAACGGGTGAAGAACAGAAGCTGGGGATCCAGGGAGCCGTCCGCAGGAATGTACCAGATGTTCCGCTCGTTCAATGTGATGGTCGGTACGCGTCGATCCGATACGAAGGCGATTAGGCTTCCGTCGCCGGAAAAGTCGGGCTCCTGATTCCTGACCACGAAATTGCTACCCTCCGGGGGTGGCGAATAGGTCAAACGATCCAGGTTATTATTCAGTTCGACAACGTTGTTCTCTGCGTAGCCCGTCGTATCGAAATCGATCGTGAAGATCTCCTGGGTATAATAGCCGTCGTAGCCACCCGACAGATCCAACGAGGCGTAAAAAACGATTTTGCGGCCATCTGGAGACCAGGACGGCGCATCACAGGTAGACGCATTCCGGGTCACCTGGATTATGGCGTCGGCTGCTTCGCCGGGATCGGGCACCGCGCACACATACAGGCTCTGCTGGGTGGCCAGATGGAGCGAGTCCGCATCGGCATGACCGTAGCGGCTGAAAGCGATCCAACGACCGTCGGGCGAGACACTGGGGCTGAGATGCTCCCAGAACATCCAGTTGAGATCCAGGTTGTCGTCAGGTTCGCGGTAGATCATCTCCGCCTGCAGACCGTCTCCGGGTTCGAAGCCGGGTCCCAGATATGTCCTGAAGAGCCGGGTCCCACGGGAGGTCTGCATCCAGAACATCAGGTTGTCGTCGTCAAGCCAGCGGGGAGCCCCCTTCTGCCAGTCGACGTTGGGACGCATTCGTTCCTGTGCGGAGCCTGACATGAACATGTAGTCGTCCAGATCGATCAACGCCGCGCCCTCGTTCGCTAGCGACAACTGAGCGCCGAAACGATGTTCCTTGGATATGACCGCCAGCTGACGGATCAAAGGCGGGACGTCGGGTAGGACTCCGCCCGGAATCAGGGCCTGCCAGTCGAGGGTGAAGGCCACCTTGGTCCCGTCGGGCGAGAGATCCGGGTCATTGTACTTGAAACCGCTCGACGATGTATCCGCGGTCACCATGTACAAATCGCCGACGGTGTGATTGCCGCTCATGTTCAGGGTCTCGGATTCCTGCGGACGCGTCGTACAACCGACGGCGACAAGCAGGGTGATCGCGAAGAAGACCGCGATGAGCGCACGATAATCCAGGTGTCTCTTCAAAATCATGACCTCCATTGTGCATGACATCCTTTTCCGACATCACGCAAAGCGCGGCACGGCGGCCGCAAAGGCTGCTGAGCCCAAAGTCCTGAGCCCAGTTAAAATAAGGCCACCCGGCCCTTGAAATCAACCGTCAGTTCAGCCTGCGGCTTTATAAAAACCGTGGACACGTATCCAACCCACCCGTCCGCTCAACTGAACGCAACCGTGACCCGGGTCCAGGACCAGACCGGGTATTTGCCGATACGACCCGCTGAAAAGCCGGCTTTCTCCATGGCGGCCGCCGCCGCGTTGCCCAGTCTACGGTCAGGCTCGGCGACGATCGTAACCTGGACGACTTGTCCGCTTGGTGCAATAAGCAGATCCATCACCACCTCCCCCGACACGCCGTCGCGCGCCGCGGCAGCGGGATAGTCCAGATCCACGCCCTTCAATTGTCGAGCCGGATGCGGGTTCAATTCCTGGTACCGGATCAGGACTGCCATACCTTCCGGGCTGGAACATTTTGTTTTCCCCAACTCAAAAAGTGCATCGGCGATCGTCATGTCGTGCCGGCAGCGGGCCGCATCGGCCAGAAGATAGTCCACGGCGCTGTCGTCCGGTCTTTGTTCCGCAGCCCGGCGGAGAACCTCCTCGGCACGAGCCACCAGCCTCGGACGGTCAGATATCCAGTCTCCCGACATGGCCGCGGGGCCTTCACCGGGTTCAACAGTCGGTTTTCCCTGCGCCGCGAGCACGTACAACTGACTGAGCGTCAGCAGCACGAGTCCATCCACACGCGTCTTCTCCGCCACATGGAGTTCGAGTTCCAGAACGGCATCCCCCCCTTCGCCCAACTGGAACAGCTCTAACGCCAGTGCGACAACATCCATGCCGGCCTGAGTCGGCATGGCTCCGTCCGCTCCGCCACATCGTCCGAGCTCATGGGGTCGCCAAGGGCCGTCCGGGGGTGGTACTTCATGCTTCAGCATCCCGACAGTCCTCGCCCCGCCGGCAGGGTCATGTCCCGGGGGAACTGTACATCCGCCCATCAACCAGGCCAGTGCCAGAATCGATAGCACCACCACACAAACGGTGGCGAACCCATAGGTGCGCATGCTCGAGTTCCTCACAATGCTCATGGAGTCCGGGACGAGTCCTGTTCCCGTGAGGGATCCAGGGCGATGAGCCGTGCCCAATCATGATCCGCTTCCTTGTCCCGCCCCAGGCGCCGCAGCAGAAGGATTCGGTTGTTCAGATAGCTAGTGTTTCCGGGATCGAGCGCCAACGCCCTGTCGACCAGCGCGAGGCCCTCCAAATCGTGATCGGTGTCGATGCAGACCAAGGCCGCCTGGGCCCAGAGATTATGATCACCCGATGCGGGACCTCCGCCTGCAAGCGACAACGCCAATCGAACGGCTCGGGAAGGATCGCCCATATGACGATCCGCTTCCAGGATGATGCGCATATCCCTGTCACTGAGGCCGTTGTTCCAGTCCGCCGCAAGCAGAATCACGGCGCCGGCCGCCTGTTCGTTGCGGAGACGCGCCAGGGCCAACAGCGAACGCACCTCAACATCGTCCGGACGGGACTCGTACAGGCGTTCCAGATGCGGCAGCGCCCGGCCGTAGTCTTTCACCGCCAGAGCCGAACGACTCGAAGCCTGGTGAACCTCGGGACAGTCGGGGCAGATGGCCGCGGCATCCGCAATCACACGATCGGCCATGTCGTGCTGGCCGTAATCGAGAAGTACATGGGCATATTCCAGGAGGTATTCCCAGCTATCGGGGTCGAGATCACAGGCTTCCCTGTACTCGGACATGGCCCGTCCGGGCCTGTTCATCTCGATCATGAGTGTCGCCAGATTGCGGTGATTCACGGCTTCGGTCTGAGCCCAGATAACGGCCTTTTCCAGATGGGCCAGGGCGTCCTGGTAGCGTCCCATACTTTGAAGTGCCAGTCCGGCCCGCTGATGCAGTCGCCAACGCTGATGCTGAAAAAGTCGGTTGTCTTCGAGCAGCGTGATCGCCGCCGTGGCGGCTTCTCCATGTTCGTTACGAGTCATCAGGGAATCGATTTCGGCGACCGTGCGCTGGAACAGGACCTCCGGGTCATAATCGTCAGACAAACAGTAGGCACACGGCGGATAGATAAGCCAAGCCGCCAGAAACACCGGGAACAGCGTCTTCACCATATTAACTCCAGGATCTGCAGGTCCCGTCCACGCAAATGTTCGCGCGGCTAATCCATTTGTCTCAGCTTATGGGGTTGAGGGCGTCTGGGCAAGAGATCAACGGCGGGAACCCATGTAGCGGGCGGGAAGAATGGACTATTCACGAGAGATTTTGGCGAAGGCGCGCCGGCTTCATTTGAGCAGAGTGACGGCGCCACGTCCGCGCAAGTCTTGCCAACCTGCGACATACAGATAACGACCGCTGGGCAGTGACGCCCCCGAGTCGTCTCGACCGTCCCAGCTCAGAAGCAAACGACCGTTCCCGAACTCGCCCCCCTCGACGACACGGACACGACGTCCACGCGTATCAAAGAGTTCCAGCCTGGCGGCCGAGACGTCGCGCAGGATCTCGTCACCCGGAATGGACAGCTCGATCGTGGTGCGGGGATTACAGGGGTTGGGGAATGCCGTGCAGGCCACACCGACACCAACGACCGGAGCGCCGGACAGCGACTCCATCAGGAAAACATTCAGCCCGAAGACCGAATCGGGCAGAGGTAATGCCGAGTTTTCGATCCCGCCGTAGACATTGGCCAGTCGTCCACCGAACAGATAACGGATATCCTCGGCCAGGATTTCACGGGCTCGACCGGCATGAGGCGCCGCGGGGCCATTGTCCACTTCGTTCAGGCCGCGAAGCTCCAGGTAGGTACGCCAGCGGTCGGGATGTTTGTCGAAGTAGCCCCAGGTCAGCACGTGGCCCAACTCATGGACGGTCACGGAAGCGACTGCACTCTCATCGACGGCGCCGAAGGACGGCGACAGCAGAATGGCATTGCGACGCGCAAAACTACCCGCGGTAACCACCGGCGGCGCAGGAAGGATGAACACGTCGATCTCGATTCCGACCCTCAGCGAATGAACGTCCCGTAGCGCAGCCGTCACGGCGTCCCGCGATAACGGCGTGAACTCCGTGACATCCGAACGCGTAAACCGCTCGTCCTGCGGCCCCAGAAACAATTCCACATCACCAATCGACGGATGGCGAAGCAGACGTGCATCCCCATCGTCGACCAGGTACGGCTCAAGATCATCACCGGCATATATATTGATCGTCAAACCGTTGTCGGCCAGGAAGGTCTCACTGTGGGCGTCCAAAGGCAGCAGGAGGATCAGAGCCGACACCAGGCCCAACCGGATAGCCCAGGACATCGTCGGTAAGTATATGCTGTAATTGGACATTACGGCCCTTCTTGCAGGATTGTCCCCCCTCGGGAGACATGGGATCG
>DAOVZQ010000123.1 GCA_030635025.1 bacterium | reverse complement strand
GGTCGTCATCAACGAGATGGGTGAAGCCTACACCGAATTAGTCGTGCGCAAGGATCGTGTCCTCGATGTGATTCGCCGGGAAGAAGAGCGTTTCAACCTGACCCTCGACCGCGGCCTGCAGGTCTACGCGGACATGCGCGATGGAGCCGGCGACAAACAGCTTTCCGGCGCCGATGCCTTCAAGCTCCACGACACTTTCGGTTTCCCTCTGGATCTGACTCGAGTGCTGGCCGAGGAAGACGGCTTGACTGTCGACGAGGCCGGTTTTACCGAGCATATGGAGCGCCAGCGGGCCGCCAGCGGCAAGGCGCGCGCCTTCATGGCCGGTATCGGCTCGTGGCAGGCGGTTTGCGAAGGCGAGGATCCCGCCCGTTTCCGCGCCGAGTTCACCGGATACGGTTCGCTAACGGAGCGGACACGCGTGGTCGGCGTGCGGCCAGCCGGCGAGCACACGTCGCAGCTGCTTTTCGAACGTACGCCTTTCTATGCTGAGTCCGGTGGCCAGGTAGGCGACGGAGGCACCCTGGAAATAGCGGGGGGCGCCACCCTGGAGATCCTGACAACGGTCACCGACGAAACGGGCCCTGTGTCGGTCGTGCAGGCCGACGCCGGCAAGCTGCTCGCCCTTTTGGCCGATGATGCCGAGGTGACGCTGACCGTATCGCCGCACCGTATGGCCATAATGCGTCATCACACGGCCACGCACCTGATTCATGCGGCTCTGCGTCGGATTCTGGGGGATCACGTGTCCCAGGCGGGTAGCGAGGTCGGCCCGGAGAAGCTGCGTTTCGACTTCCACCATGATCGAGCCCTGACATCCGACGAGATCGCCAAGGTCGAGGAACTCGTGAATCGCGAAGCCCTGGCCAACGGTGAAGTACGGGTTCATGTGGACATGCCCCTGGATGAGGCCCGAGAGCGCGGCGCCATGGCTCTCTTCGGCGAGAAATATGGCGACACGGTCCGCATGATCGAGATACCCGGCACAACCGACGGGTTCTCTCTGGAACTCTGTGGCGGGACACACGTCTCCCGCACCGGCGACATCGGTCCCGTTCGTGTTACGGCCGAGGGCAGCAGTGCCGCCGGCGTGCGACGCATCGAGGCCGTGGCCGGAGAAGTCGCCCAGGCTATGGCCGCAGCCGACCGGTCCGATTTGGCGGCCGTGCGGGCCGCTCTCCGTCAGGACGGAGATCCCGCAGCGTTGGTGACCGACCTGTTGGCCGAGCGCGACGCTCTGGTCTGTGAACTGCGCGACAGCAAGCAGGCCGCCGCTGCCGACTCTCTTGAGGCCTTTGTGGACGGCGCCGTCGATGTGGATGGCGTGAAGGTGCTGGCCGCCCGTGTGGATGCCGAGGATCGCGATGCCCTGCTGCAACTCGGAGACCGAGCGCGGGATATGCTCGGGAGCGGTGTGGTCGCCCTAGCCGCCGAGTGGGAGGGCAAGGCTACACTTCTGGTAACCGTCACGGCGGACCGGGTTAAGGCGGGTCTGCACGCCGGAAACCTCGTCAAGGCGATTGCCGCCGAGGTGGGGGGCCGGGGTGGAGGACGTCCCAATACGGCTCAAGCCGGACTCCCGGGACCCGAGTCCATCGACCCCGCACTGGCGCTGACCGTCGACGCCGTACGGGACGCAATGACTTGATCCTTGCCCGAATTCAGGCGTTTATTCGTTAAGGTCGTCCCTCAGACGTCCGATAACTCTCAGTGAAATTGATTGCATGCGGGATCCGCCGCCTCGAGCAGAGGCGTCTGCGGATCGTATGCATCGTATGACTGGGAGCCAAGGCAACGAAGACCTGTAAAGACAATCGATATGGCATGAGGTCAGGGATCCGGTCAGGACTCGTCCTGGCCCTGTGCCTGTTGGCCGCTGCCCCGGTCGCCGCGCGAGTCGCCACCGGCACCTACACCGGTGATGGCACCGATCTTCGTGCCATTGCCGATGTGGGCTTCCATCCCGATGTGGTGATCATAAAGGCCGATGGCGATTTCCCGGCTGTGATCACGACCTCCACGCACGATGTGGGATGGGGCAAGGAACTCTCCACGGATGTGCTTCCCTCGACTTCGTTCTTCGCGAGCATAGATGCCGACGGCTTCACCATCATGAGCTCGGACCAAGTCAACAGGGACGGTACGCGCTATGACTGGATCGCTCTGGAAGCGGAGCCCGGTCAACTCGAGGTAGGTTTTTACATCGGCGATGGCACCAACAACCATGTCGTCGACATCGAACTGGCTCCCGATTACGTAATGGTTGTGCCGTCGGTCGCGGCCCAGGCCGTCCAACGCTCATCGGAAATGGGTATTGATTTCTCGTTGCCTTTCGACAACGAGGGCCCCTTGAGTAACCGGATCCAGAATTTTCTCGGGATGGGATTCCAGGTCGGTGACGACACCGCCATCAACGAACTCGGCACACGCTACCACTACGTGGCCTGGAGCAGTGTGGCCGGACGTAGCGCCGTGGGGTCGTATCTGGGCAACGACACCGATGATTTCGATATCACCGGAGTGGGCTTCCGTCCCGCTTGGGTTCAGATCAAAGCCGACAGCGGAGAAGACGGTGTCCATCAATCCTCTTCCCTGGCGCTTACGGGCGAATCGCTGTTTTTCGGCAACAAGAAGAACGACGTCAACCGGATACAGGCCTTGATTGAAGACGGTTTCCAGATCGGCAAGGACAAGGACGTCAACGAAAACAACAAGGACTACTACTGGGCCGCCCTGGGCCTCGTAACCGATTTGGAATTGACCCAGACCGCCAACCGGGCAACAGCCTTCGTCGGCGACGAAATCGTCTATACCGTGACCCTGACCAACCTTGGGCCGGATCGGATGTCCTCCGCGTCGGTGAGCGACCTGTTGCCTTCTGAACTCGCCTATGTGTCCCATACGGCGGACATCGGTCTATACGATTCGGGTTCGGGCGTGTGGAAGGCGACACGCTTGGATGTCGGCGAATTGGCCGAACTCGAAATCACGGCCGTGGTTCTTCCGGGCAGTGCCGGTCGTGTGGTGATCAACACGTCGTCGATAATCGTATATCCGGACAATGATCCCGATCTTGACAACAATACGGCTTCCACGTCCGTGGAGATCCTGCGGACGGCGGACCTGAGTCTCAGTGGTTTTGGAAGCGCCGCATTTCCGGATGTCGAGGATATCGTCACGCTCAGCGTCGGCGCCCAGAACCTGGGGCCAGACGCCGCCACCGTCGTGGAGGTGGCCGGTTCGTTGCCTGTGGGACTGGAATACGTTTCCCATACCACCAGCGTCGGTACCTACGATCCCATATCCGGCAGTTGGAGCATCAACACGTTGGGCGCCCTGAACACCGCGCTACTGCAGGTCGACGCTCGCGTTCTCGAGAGTGCCGCTGGCCAAACGCTGACCTATGCTCCGGTCATCTCATCGGAGATTCATGATCCCACGCCGGCCAATGATACCATCGAGATCCAGATGTATGTTCTCGCCGCGGATCTCGTACTGGGCATGACCGTCGATGATCCTTCACCGGTCTATGGCGATGATGTAATTTTCGAAATTACGTTGCGCAACGACGGGCCTGATCCGATCGGCTCGGCGGTGGTCAGTGATCTGCTGCCCCCAGGTCTCGATTATAAGTCTTCGATCACGAACCAGGGGACCTATACCCCTCTCTCCGGAGACTGGGACGTCGGCGCGATGGCCCTGGGAGCCACAGCCGCATTGAACATCACGGCCACGGTCGTCACCGCGGAGACGGGAATCATCACCAACACGGCCACGGTTTCGGCATCGACTCCATTTGACCCGGTCTCGGCCAATAACACCGCTGAAGTGGATGTCGACATCAGGGGTATAGACATCACGCTCGCGGGTCTCGTGGACGATGACTATCCCGATGTGGGCCAGACGATCACCTTCTCGATTACGGCCGAAAACACCAGCCCGCTCGACGCCACCAACCTGATCATCCGCGACCTGCTGCCGACGGGGCTGGGTTATGTCGGTTCGGTGCCCAGCCGGGGAACCTACAACCCCGTCGATGGGAACTGGGACGTCGGAGATCTCGCGTCTGGTGCGAGCTGCGTCCTCCAGTTGACTTCGGTCGTCGAGGCCGGTACCGGCGGCACGATCATAGTGAATACGGCAACCGTGCTTTCGCTCGATCAGCTCGAAGATGATGTCAACAACAATGAGGTCGCGATCCCGGTTACCGTGCAGGCGGCCGACCTGCGGTTGATCAAGAACGTCGATGAGCCGGCCCCCGTACAGGGCGAGCAGGTCGTGTTCTCTGTCCTGGTGACGAACGACGGTCCCGATGACGCCTTCGCTGTTGTGGCGGCCGATACTTTGCCGTTGGGGTTGGACTTCGTTTCGGCTTCGGCCGACCGGGGTGGTTACGATTCGGCTACGGGGCTATGGACGATCGGCACCGTGCCGGCCGGTGACACGGTGACGCTGGACATAACCGCCGAAGTCCAGTTGGACGTCGGCTCGGGTGACTCGGCCACCAATACAGCCTGGATCATCGCTTCTGATCAGGAGGATCCCGATCTCGGGAACAACAGCGACATCGCGATGCTGACACAGCAGAATGCGGACATCGTCGCGAGCATGACGGTTGACGAAACAGCCCCCATTGCCGGCGAAATCGTGGTTTATACGCTGGTGCTGAACAACAACGGCCCTAGCTCGGCGGATGGGGTGACGGCCCTGGATATCCTGCCGGCCGGCGCCGGCTATGTGTCTCACGATCCTCCGGTCGCGGACTACGATCCGGTCAGCGGGATCTGGACCCTTGGCGCCCTCACAGCGGGCGAAGCCGATACCCTGCGGATCTCGGCGATGATCGATGCCGAAGCCAGCGGCGAGACGTTGGTCAACGAGGTGAGTGTGGCGACGTCGGACCAAGCCGATCCCGACGACACCAATAATCTGGCTCAGGCCGTCTTGACCGTACGCGCCGCCGACCTGTTGGTCGCCCTGTTGATCGACGATCCGTCGCCGACGGTGGGGGATACGGTCACGGTCAACGTACCTTTGATCAGCGGCGGTCCCGATGTCGCCGACGCGGCGACACTCGAAGTGGCTCTGCCGACCGGACTCGAGTTACTGGGTTGGGCCGCCACCGATGGCGTCTTCACGCCGGCCACGGGACAGTGGACCCTGAGCGGCCTGGCCTCCGGCGCAAGTGAGATGCTGACGCTGACGGTGCGCGTGCTGCCCGGAACCATCGGGTCGACCCTGTCGATCATGGCCGGCATTACCGCGGTGACGCCCGGCGATCCCGATGTCTCGAACAATGCCGACATGTCGGCGCTGACCGTGCGTGGCGCGGACCTCGTCGTGGACAAGATGGTGAATCTCTCGGCGCCGTTCGTGGGCGAGAACATCATGTATACCCTCACGCTGAGCAATGCCGGTCCCGACGACTTGACCGGGGCGGTTGTGAGTGATCTTCTGCCGGCGGGACTGACCTACGTGTCCCATACGCCCGCCTGGGCCGACTACGATCCGATCAGCGGCCTGTGGACGACCGGTCCGGTGGACGACGGCCAGGCGGTCATCCTCTTCCTTCAGGCGCAGGTGACCGGGGCCGATCCGGGTGAAGCGATCGTCAACACGGCCAGTGTGGTCGAGAGCGATCTCGCCGATTCCGATCCTACGAACAATCAGGCCGAAGCCGTCGTCACCATTCCGTCGTCTGATCTGTCGGTGGGTCTCTTTACAGACGTGACCGATCCGTCCCTGGGCCAGCAGGTGGCCCTGACGCTTTCGGTGAGCAACCTGGGGCCCGACACGGCGACCGGCGTGGTTCTACGTCAGGAATTGCCTCCCGAGCTGACTTTCGTTTCATCCATACCCGGTGGCTATGACCCTTCGAGTGGACGTTGGTTCGTGGGCGAACTGGCTACCAGCGAACTCGCCGAACTCGTGGTATACGCCACGGTGGGTGAGGCGGCCATCGGCGACACCCTGACCGTGACGGTCGTGGTGGATGAGGTCGACCAGGATGATCCCATGCTCGGAGATGAGAGTGCGTCTGTTGAGCTATACGTCCAGCCCGACGCTGATCTCATGGTTGAATTGGAGATCGATCAGGACTCCGCCAACGTGGGGGACGAGGTCGTCTGGACGATCACCCTGACGAACCAGGGTCCCAGTGCCGCATCAAACGTAGCCTTGCGCGATACGTTGCCGGACGGACTCGCCCTGATCAGTGCGGATACCGCAACCGGCACGTACGACCCGGAAACGCGGATCTGGTTGGTGCCTGCGCTGGCCCCTTCGGAAACCGTGGAGCTGGACTTGCTGGCCAGCGTGTTGCCGGGGACCGGTGGCTTTGATCTCAGAGGCTCGGCTATCGTTGTCGATATGGATCAGGCCGACCGCAATTCCGACAACAACCATGCGGTGGCGAGTCTGCATGTCCTGGGCGCTGGCGTCGGTTTGTTGTCCTACGTGGATCTGGCCACGCCCAACGTGGGCGACGACGTCAACTTCACGCTCTCGGTGACCAACCTCGGCCCCGATGCGGCCACGGGCGTTACCGTCGTCGATACGATTCCCGCTGGACTCATCTATGTTTCACATACGCCGCCGACGGAGGCCTACCTGCAGGGACCGGACGGGATCTGGACCTGGGACGTGGGCCAGGTGGAACCCCAGGCGCCCCGGGTTCTCTTCGTGCGCACTAGCGTGGCGCCCGGCACTACGGGACTGGGCCTGCGGCACGCGGCGCGTGTGCTCGCCGGCAACGAAGAAGATCCGCAGGACGACGACAACCTGGCCGTGAACCTGATCGCGGTCGAAGGCGTCGATCTGGCTCTCGCGCTGCAGGTGGACAACGCGACGCCGTCCGAGGGCGATACCCTGCACTACCAGCTCGAGATCACCAACAACGGACCCAACGCCGCCACCGGAGTCGTCGTTCGGGACTCTCTCGGCGCCGGTCTGATCCTGTTGAACCATGAGCCCGAAGACGGTTTCGATGCCGGAACCGGGTTGTGGACGATTGCGGACATGGCGGCGGATACATCGCAAGATCTCCTGCTGACCGTTCTGGTCGGGGAGCGGACCGGTGGCTTGCAGCCTCTGCATCACGCTCACGTGGACGGGCTGGATCAGGTTGATCCGGTGCCGGGGAACGACTCGGTGGACCTCCAGGTTGACGTGGCCGTTCCGGGCGAAGGTCATGTGCTCGCCGCCG
>DAOVZQ010000149.1 GCA_030635025.1 bacterium | reverse complement strand
TGGGGAATATTCCAGAAGGGGTTGACCTCCATGTAGGTCATCGCGCCCGAGAGTACGGGCGTCGGACGGTCGGTGCGGCCCACGATGGCGCGCATGCGCAACATGATTTCGCCGTGCTCCACGACTTCCAGTGTGAAGGCCGGGATGTTGACCATGATGGTGCGTTCTCCGTCGCCCAAGAGGCCTCTGGGTAACCAGCGCAGCCGTTCCAGGTTGAGGGCGATCTGGGCCGCGCGATCCCGGGCGGGGACGTTGATGGCGGCCAGCGTTGCCGGGCCCACCACGCCGTCCACACCCAACCCGAGACGGGCCTGGGAGTATTTCACCGCGCGTTGCAGCCTCTTGTCGTAGAAGCACGGATCGCCGTCGGTTCGAACGCCGTCGAGATCCTCTTTGGCCAGCCGGTCGCGCAGGATTGCGATGCGCGGATCCGTGTCGCCGAGGAAGAGCGCGGGGCCTTCGGGTACACGCGGCCACGCATTGGCCTCGGTGTACCTCATGTAGCGAGAGAGTGACTCGCATAGCCCCACGTAAGCGGGATGGTCGGGTCGCAGCGTGGCGAGTGCCGACATTGGATCCTCGTCCGCCTCCAGGGCGGCGGCCAGTCGGCCCGCGGGATCGAGGCCGGTCTCCGGCGGCGACCAGTTGTCGTAAAGCGCTCCCGGATCGACACGATCGCCGACGTAGTCTCGGGCCACCGTGAAGAGGGCGTCGGTCAACAGGACGTCGCGCAGCGCGATGTCGTGGGTCGAGAGCAGCCAGTCGGGACGGGAGGTCAGGAAGTCGAGGGAGGCGACGTGGTAGTCGTCAGGCGACAGACCTTCGGCGCCTACGCCGGAGAGATGTGTCAGCAAGGCGTTCAGGTGTCCGTGGGCGGGCTGTCCCGAGGTCCAGACGGGTCGGCCGTCGCGGTTCTCGTAGAAGGCGGCGACTTGCGGACGGCTGGCCAGACCGTCTCCCGGCAATCGAGAGATCAGGTGTTCGCGAACCAGCGAGGTCGCCGAGTAGGATGGAAACGAGACGATGATGACGAGGATGAGGATCGCATGTCTCGTGTGCGCCCTTGATCGCATGTCCGTCTCCCTGTCGCGAATCGTGACCGCTTCGGGTCACCTTGGTCCTCCTGTTGAGATGATTTAGAATCATATTATAGCACAAATCATCATATAAGAGTGACTGGTTCGGTCACTTACCCGATTTACCTTGAAGCCGTTGGCCGAGTGGGAAAGAATGCGCCCAGGAGGAAACGATGAACCTGTTCGATGTAATTGCCGTGCTGCTGACGCTCGCCGCCCTTTTCGGTTATCTCAATCACCGCTTCCTGAGGCTGGAGCCGTCGGTCGGGTTGCTGTTGATCAGTCTGGCCAGTTCTCTTTGTGTGATGCTGCTCTCAAAATTGGCGCCCAACCTCGGGTTGGTCGGCGCGATCAGCGGCTATGTCACGAATATCGACTTCAACGAGGCCCTGATGCACGGCATGCTGGGATTCCTGCTCTTCGCGGGTGCCCTGCATGCCGATCTGGACTATTTCGTAAAGCGGCGCCTGAGCATTTCCCTGCTGGCGACTCTCGGATTGCTGATAAGCACGGCGCTGGTGGCGGTCATGAGCAAGGCACTCTTCGGGCTGCTGGGCCTGGAGGCTTCCTGGCTGGCCTGCCTGGTTTTCGGCGCGCTCATCTCACCCACCGACCCCATCGCGGTCATGGGCATACTCAAGACCCTGCACGCCCCTCCCTCGCTGGAGGCCAAGATCGCCGGCGAGTCCCTGTTCAACGACGGCGTTGCAGTCGTGGTCTTCACGGTTCTGGTGGCCCTGATCCAATCGCAGACCGGCCACGCGGGCAACGGCCATGGCTCTTTGGGCCCGCTGGACATGGTTTGGCTCTTCGTACGCGAAGCCGGCGGCGGAGCTTTGCTGGGCTTCGGGTCGGGCTGGATCGCCTATCGCATGATGCGGTCGATCGACGATTATAAAGTGGAGGTCCTGCTGACCCTGGGCCTGGTCATGGGAAGCTACAGCCTGGCCTGGTCGCTGCATATCTCGGGTCCCATCGCGGTGGTCGTGTCGGGTCTGCTGATCGGCAACCGCGGTCGCGCCTTCGCCATGAGCGAGGAGACGACCGAGTATCTCGAGAAGTTCTGGGAGCTGCTGGACGAGATCCTCAACGCCGTGCTCTTCCTGCTGATCGGCGTGGAGGTACTGGTGGTGGCCTTCCATCGGGTCAGTGTTCTGGCGGGACTGATCACCATCGGGGTGGTGCTGCTGGCGCGACTGATCAGCGTGAGCATCCCCATTACACTGCTGCGCTGGAAGATCGAGTTCTCCCAGGGCGTGATCCGCATTTTGACCTGGGCGGGCCTCAGGGGTGGTATTTCCGTTGCGCTGGCCCTGTCGCTGCCGCCCATCCCCGAAAAACCCCTGTTGTTGACCTGCACCTATATGGTGGTGCTCTTCTCCATCCTGGTGCAGGGCTTGACCATAAAGAAGGTTTTGCGGCGTTATATATGATCAGGATGCTGGTCGCTACGCGAGACTTGCACTTAACCGGGCATAAATGATATGATGCAGTCATATACAGTGTAAACGATCAGGCCTCTAACAGATTGGAAGCCATGTCGTCTATCCATCACGGCATTCAATTGATTCTGGATGATTTCAAGCGCACCAAGGGTGACTATCGGGTGCTGGAGGCCGGGTGCGGCTCTTCCTCGCATCTGGATATGGGGATCGCCGCCAAGTTGACCGGTATCGACATCTCACAGAAGCAATTGGATCGGAACGAGGTCCTGCACGATAAGATTCTCGGTGATGTCGAGACCTACCCGCTTTCGCCCGACACTTACGATCTGGTCGTGTCCTGGGATGTCCTGGAGCACCTGGCGAATCCGCGCGCAGCCGTCGATAACCTGGTGCAGGCCACGGTCCCCGGTGGCCTGGTCGTCTTGAAGCTGCCCAACCTGCTCTCGCTCAAGGGGCTCGTGACGCGATTCACTCCCCATGGTTTTCATGTCTGGTTCTACAGGAAGTATTATAAACGTGCCGACGCGGGCACGGCTGATCTGGGGCCGTTTAAGACCTATCTCTGCAATGACGTGAGACCCGGCGCCTTGAGGAAGTATGCACGCGCCAACAATTTGGAGATTGTCTTGGAGGAGTACGCAGAGGCGATGATTCAGCAACGACTCAAACAGAGGAATCTGGCCTACAAGATTGGATTGATGTCTATGGGGTGGTTGTTGCGGCTCGTCACGCTTGGCGCAGTCGTATACGACCGGACCGAATATCTGATCGTTTTGCGGAAGCCAATGAATGAGAGTGCAGGCTTGACCCGTTCGCGGAGCCGGCACCCGGAAAACAAGGCAAGTCTCCGTGAAAAAGCGAGCGCAGGATAAGATACGAGGGATGTACCGATCTGATCGACTCGCCCAAGCGATCAGGCCATCCATAGGATGTCGATACACCCCTCGCCCATTGGAGCTTGGATCGCAACAGCCAAGCATCCTGCCTTTGCCCACTTGGAAGTAGGCCACAAGGAGACATTTTCGACATTATATTGTCACACTTCTTGTTACAATCGAATCCCCAGTAGTTTATGTGAAATCATCTGAAATAAGGCCCCTGGTACGTGCTTGATCGCGATTGCCGGCCCAGTTGCTATGTATTTTAAAGGACCGGGCATGAGTCCTTGAAATATGACAGCGATTTGCTGTATGATAAATCCATACAAAATCAGTTTTGAACTTCCCGTTGCGAGGGCGAGCGCATGGGTAGAAATGTAGACGTGTCGAACAGCGAGCTTCCCGGACGCTTACAGCATCTGAGGGAAGAGAGATGTTTAACCCAAGCGGATCTGGCCGAACAGGCCGGTCTTTCCTACCGAACCGTTCTCGATCTTGAACGGGGCCGTCGCGAACGGGTCCAGGTGAAGACCCTGATGCTATTGGCCAAGGCGCTCGATATTTCCTACGAGGATTTGCGCGGCGACGCCGTCGAGAATGAGGCCGCCGAACCCGTCAGTGAATCGCCGACCGTCGGGCCGCCTCTCTGGCGCCGTCCGTGGTTCGTGGTCGTCCTGACTTTTGGCGCGGCAATCGTGATCGCCGCCCTGATCGTCCTGGGAAACGTATCGGCCGCCCGCTTCGAACTATCCCGCGAGAACACGGTATTGACTGCGCGGGACGATTGGTTGGGTGTCAAATGCTGGGACCGGGAGTTCGACGCGCCGATCAATTTCTGTGAGACGTCGCCCTGGTCGGACGACGTGGTTCTGGTGGGATTATACGGAGACACGGTCGAAGGCGGCTGCGTGAAGGCTCTCGATCGGGAGACGGGCATCACGCTTTGGGGTGTGGCTCCAGATATCGACGCCATCGCCCGCGCTTTCGGCGAGGAAATAGCGTTCTCGGCCAACTATAGTTGTACGGGTGTCGCGATGCCCGACCTGGATGGCGATGGCATACGGGAGCTGGTCATCCGTTTCTGTCACGGCCTCTGGTACCCCACCGCCCTGTGCTTCGTCGACGCCGACGGCAAGATCACCAGCCAGTACAGTCACAAGGGCCACCTCTACGACATGTTGGCCGCCGACATAGATCATGACGGCAAGGATGAGCTGGTCGTCGTGGGCACCAACAACACCAAAGGCTATCAGGGCGCTACGGTTTTCATTCTGGACGAGGATCACAGGAGCGGTGCATCGGTCGATGCCGAAGCCGCCCCCACTAGCGTCGAGCCCGACTCCGCCCTGGTGCGTGTCGTCTTTCCCCAGTTTCCCGAATCCTACATGCACCAGATGGGCGCGCAACGACTGGAGGCCGACAGAATTCGGCCCTATCAGTCGAGCAACGGTAGTGTACGCCTCATCGTGACCGTGGGCCGAGCGCCCAATTACATGCTGACGATCGACATGGACAGCTCGTTGATTCCATTGTCCTGTGGTATCTCCGACGGGTTTCTCAGCCGTATCGACCTTGAACACTGGCCCGACTCCCTGATCGTGGATACCGGCCCACCCGATGAGGCTTGGCGCATGGAGTGGCTCGACACTCACCTGCGTTTCGAGGCCGGACATTGGCCTCCGGACTTGCCGGCCTCCCCTTGATTGAGCGATGATGTAGGGGTGTCGCTTCATCCGTGCTGGAGGGGGATATGCGTGTGCGACCCGTCGTTCATCTCCTGTTCGTTCTCGTGATCGGTCTGTTCGGCGGTTGCGCCGAGGCCGATGACGATCCCGCCGTCGCCCGCGCGCGCATGATGCGCGAGGTGTCCGCCGACGTGGCCCGCAACCCCGAGGTACTCGGTCGCGCCCGTCTATCCACTGTCGTACTCGAGGCCATGCTTGCCACGCCGCGGCACGAATTCGTTCCGCCCAATCTGCGCCGTCACGCCCACGACAACCGTCCCCTGCCCATAGGCAAAGGTCAGACCATCAGTCAGCCCACTATTGTGGCCATGATGACCGACCTGCTCGCGATCGGCCCCCGCGACACGGTGCTGGAGGTCGGCACGGGCAGCGGCTACCAGGCCGCCGTGCTGGCGGAGATCTGCGCCCATGTCCACACCATCGAGATCGTACCGGCGCTGGCGACCGCTTCGACCAAGTGCCTCGCGGCCCTGGGTTACGAAAACGTGACCGTCTACGAGGGGGACGGGTATCTCGGCGTGCCCGAGCATGCGCCCTATGCCGGCATAATCGTCACCGCGGCGCCCGATCATGTTCCGCCCGCGCTGGTGGAGCAATTGGCGCCCGGTGGCCGGCTGGTGATCCCCGTCGGGCGGCAGGGGGAAGTGCAGGAGTTGATGGTTGTGGAGAAGGCCGTAGATGGAACCGCGCACAGCCGGAGGGTGTTGCCGGTGCGGTTCGTGCCTTTGACGCGCAAGTGAGTGAATAACGGGCTAGGGAATAACCTGGATTAGATTACTTCCGCGGCTTATCCTGAGCGCCTTGAGGGGCCGTCTTCGTCGGCTCCCTGTGAGGTGTCAATCATCCGCCGCGGCGACCCGCGGTGTGGACCGGTGCATCCGATGGTCAACAAGATCCGCAAATCCCTCGGCGCCCTCGCTCCGCCCAGCGAAGGCCCCCTCTCGCTCATGGTCCGGCGTCACCGCCTGATCTTCTTCGTGCTTTTCTTCGGCGTCATCGCGGCGTTGTCGGTCACCCTCTCGTTCCTCGCGCGTTTCGAGTGGTCGTGGCTCAGGACGCTTGACGACTGGCCGGTGTGGTGGCGGACGATGCTGATCGTCGCGGTGCCGGTGAGACTGGCCGTGTTCTACGCCTTCGGATTGCACCGCGTGTCCTGGCGTTTCGCGGGACTGCGCGACATGGCGCCCCTGGTCTACGCGACGCTGGTGGGATCGGCCATCGACGCCGTGGCGCTCATGTGGTCGCACCAGGGAGCGTTCCCCCGCTCGGTGCTGATCATCGACACGGTGATCTGCCTGACGCTGACCGGCATCGGGCGCTACGCGTACCGAATCCTCGACTTCCTGTCGCGATCGGTGAGTCCCGGACCGCAGACGCGCGTGGTGATCGTGGGCGCCGGCACGGCCGCCAACCTGGTGCTCGAGGCCATGAACACGCCGCGTCTGAACGACTACAAACCCGTCGCCCTGGTGGACGACGA
>DAOVZQ010000150.1 GCA_030635025.1 bacterium | reverse complement strand
GACGCCACCTACAAGGTATTCCTGCGCTCGGCCGAGATCATGAACCGGAATCACGAAGCCCTGTTGAAGGCCGTCGCCAAAGCCGATCGTCGCGCCTCGAAACCAGACTTCCGCCGGACACCGCTCCCCCTCCGTCTGACCGTCGACGAAAGCGACAGTACGAGCTTCAACTTCCTGGGCTACGAATACGAGTTCGTCGATAGCGAGATCACCGGCGGGCGCTATCCCGTCTACAGCGACGTGCCTGTGGACTTCGAGGTACAGGTCTTCGCCAGGCACACACCCTCGGTCGAGACGCGCTTGCCGGAGGCCTATCTCGTCCCGCCCGAATGGAGCGACGTCATCGACCGCCTGGCTCTGCACGGCGTGAAGATGCGGCGGCTTCTGGAACCGGTCACGCTGATGGTGTCCAGCACGCGCTTCTCCGGGATGTCGTGGCGCGAGCGTCCCTACGAGGGTCGCCATTCACTCGATTACGAAACCGAGTCCATCGAAGAGGTGCGCACGTTCCCCAGGGGGACGGTGGTTGTGGACATGAACCAGCGCGCGTCACGCGTCGCGGCCCACATCCTGGCGCCCGAAGCCCCCGACGCCCTGGTGCGCTGGGGTTTCTTCGACACCATCTTCGAGCGGAAGGAATACGTGGAGCCCTACGTACTGGAACCGTTGCTGCCGGGCATGATCGAGGCCGAGCCGGCTCTGGCCGACAGCTTCGCCGCGGCCCTGGCCGCCGAGCCTTCGCTGGAGGACGACTACTGGGGCAAGATCCTGTGGTTCTATCGGCACACGCCGTGGTGGGACGAGCGGATCAACATCTACCCTGTGGGCTGGACGGTCTCGCGCGACGCGGTGTCGGCGTTCCGTTATGAGCGCTGACTCTCTTCGGGATTCCAGGTCATGGCCAGTTCCACGTCCTCGACGGTCTTGGGGATGGGCGGACCCAGAATCCGACAGCCGCCGTCGGTGATCAGTACGTCGTCCTCGAGGCGGATCCCCCCGAAATCACGGTACTTGGCCACGGCCGAATAATCGATGAAGTCGGCGTGCCGTTGATCGGCTGACCAGCGGTCGATAAGGGCCGGAATGAAGTAGATGCCCGGCTCGACGGTGATCACGAAACCGGGTCGCAGATCCTTGGCCAGGCGCAGATAGTTCAGACCGAACTGGTCGGAGCGGGACGCACCGGGATCGTAGCCCACGGCGTCGCCCAGATCTTCCATATCGTGAACGTCCAGCCCCAGCATGTGACCGATGCCGTGGGGGAAGAACAGGGCATGGGCGCCGGCGGCAACGGCCTCGTCCGCATCACCCTTCATCAGACCGGCACCGATCAGGCCCACCGTCGTGGCCCGCGCCGCGGCCATGTGCACATCACGATTGGTTGCTCCTGCCACGGCAGCCGCGATGGACGCCTCCTGCGCTCCCAGTACAACCTCGTAGATTTCCTTCTGCCTGGGTGAAAAGACACCGCCCACGGGCATGGTGCGCGTGATATCCGAACAGTACCCCCGCGCCGTCTCCACCCCGCTGTCCACCAGCAGCAGCTGGCCTTCGTTCAGCGTGTTGGGATAGGACTCGTTGTGCAGAACCTCGCCATGGATCGTGCAGATGGGCGGAAAAGACGGCTGCATGTCGTGAGCGAGGGCCACCCCCATCATGGCTCCGACGATCTGGGCTTCCTTCAGGCCGGGCCGCGCGTTGTGCAGGGCGAACCGGTACATGAGCGCGCTGACGGCGACGGCCCGCTCGATTTCGGCGATTTCCTCCTGGGACTTGATCTCGCGCTGGGCCACCACGGCGGCGGTCAAGGCCTTCGACGCACCGGTGGCCACGGCGGCGGGCGCCGTGTCGAGCCAGCCGGCCAGACGAAGCCTGTTGGCGTCGCGATACGGGGGCAGGTAATGCACAGGTGCGCTTTGGGCGGCCAGTCCGGCCAGCGTGGCGGGGAGATCGGCGATGTCCGCATGATTGCCGATGCCCGCCGCGGCGGCGAAGTCGGCCGTCCCCGGCTGGGGACCCGACCAGATCACGTCGTCGGCATGGCTGGGCGGCCCGTAGAGCGTCTCCTCCCCGTCGGGAAGCATCAGGTAGACAAAACCGGGATGATCGACGCCCACATAGTAGAGAAATGTCGAATCCTGACGGAACGGATAGATGTTGGCCTGGTAGTTGCGACTCGCGTCGAGATTGCCGGGCAGCAGGATCGCGCCCTCGCTCAGGGCCTCGCGCAGGTCGCGTCGCCGTTGCTGGTGGGTCATCGGGTTCATCCGTCACCTTTCAGGGTTCGTGATTGTCGGCTTTTCGCCGAAAAATACAGGGTGCCCTCCACGACGCCGTACAGATGCGGCTGCTTGGCCAGGTACACCGATTCGGGGGCGGACCGCAGGGCGTCCAGAAGGGCCGGCCGTGCATTGGCCACCACGATGCCGCCGTCGGACGCCAGCAGGGGGTCGAGATCGTTGCGCGAATCGCCGGCAAACAGTGTAAAGGTGGACGCCACTGTCGCACACACAGACATGTAGGCCACCGCCGACGCCTTGGTGACGCCCGGCGGTAGGATGTCGAGCAGATCGTCGTCCTCGTAGACGCCCGTGCTGTGGACGATCGAAAAACCGGCGCCCGTGGTCGACAGCCTGCGGCGGACCTCGGTCACGGCGGCGGCGCCCGATGTGTCGCGCGGCAACGTGTAGCTGGTCTTGAACTCGGACTGACGATCGGCCTCCTGGAGAACGAGGTTCGGCACGCCATCGAGCAGGGTCTCTATGTCGTGTGCGGTCACACCGCCCATGGCCTCGTGCATGTGGACCGCATAGTCCTCGTCGCGGCGCCAACCCGAGGATGCCGTCATATCGGACAGGTAGACCGCCGTGCCAACGTCACAGGAGAGCAGGTCCGGCTTGGGCAACGACCAGTACGCCATGGCCTCCACGGCCGAAACGAGGTGGCGACCGGTCACGTAGGCGACGGCGAGTCCCGTGTCGGCGGCCCGCAAGGCGATGAACGCGGCCAACGCCTCGGCGTGGGTCGGATCGGGGGCGGCCGGGAACATGGTTCCATCCAAGTCGCAGGCCAAGAGTCGTCTGAGAGGTTTTGTGTTCATGGCGGAGCAAACTCTACCCCAAGCTGGGGCAATAAGCTAGAGAGACAAGGATTTGACACGATCTTGAGGTATGTTTACGGTGTGTCGAGGGGTCCTTCAGACATCGACGATACACCCACCTCGGATCCCGGATCCCGCTAACCAGGAGACGTCCAATGTTCGAGAATGCGGATGCCGCAATGCGTCGCCCACTCGTATTCGGTGAAGTCCTCTTCGACCATTTTCCCGACGATTCGGCCGTGCTCGGAGGCGCCCCCTTCAACGTCGCCTGGCACCTGCAGGGCTTCGGACTCGCCCCCCTCTTCGTATCACGGGTCGGCGTCGACGAACGCGGCGTCGAGGTGCTCGAGGCCATGTCCGACTGGGGCATGGACATCACGGGCGTCCAACGCGACCTGACGTGTCCCACGGGACAGGTTGCGATCACCCTGGAGAACGGGCAGCCCTCCTACGAGATCCTCGAAGATCAGGCCTATGACGCGGTTAACCCCGAGCGAGCGGTGACGGTCGCCGGCAACGGCGACATCGGCCTGCTCTACCACGGTACGCTCGCGCTTCGCAACCCGGTCTCGCGCACCGCTCTGGCCCACCTGCGCGCCGCGAGCGAAGTGCCCGTTTTTCTGGACGTCAACCTACGCTCCCCCTGGTACGACCACGCCACGGTGTGCTCCGCTCTGGACGGGGCCCGCTGGGCGAAACTGAATGACGAGGAATTGGCGGAACTGTCGGGTGTCGATGGCGACGTGGAAACCATGGCCCAGGTACTGGCGACCCGGCACGATCTCGAAGCCGTCGTAGCGACGCTCGGCGCCGACGGCGCCCTGTGGGTGGATCACGAGGGCATCGTGGCCGCCGAAAAACCGGTCCGCAGTGCCAAGATCGTCGATACGGTGGGCGCGGGAGACGCCTTCGCATCGGTGTGCATCGCAGGTTTGTTCAACGACTGGTCCCCGGAACGCATTTTGCGGTCAGCGCATGGATTCGCTGTCCAGATCTGCGAAATCCGGGGGGCCACAGCGCGTAACCCCATGTTATATAAACGCGCAAAATAAGACGGGTGGTTGGGTAATGTTGAGGGATAGTGAGCCTGAAGGCCTTTATATCCTGATGATGAGTGTTCATGGGCTGGTCCGGGCCCACGACATCGAGCTCGGTCGAGATGCTGACACCGGTGGACAAATAACTTACGTCATCGAAATGGCCAAAGCCCTGGCCGAAGACCCCCGCGTCGGACGTGTGGACCTTCTAACCCGCAAGATCGAGGGACCGGGCGTGGACCCATCGTACGCCGCCCCCTATGAGCCCATTTCCGACAAGGCCCAGATCATCCGCATTCCCTGCGGCCCGCGTCGGTACCTCTACAAGGAAAACCTCTGGCCCTACATGGACGAATTCGTCCAGTACGCCCACTGCCATGTCCGCATGGTGGGCCGTCCGCCCGACGTGGTCCACGGTCACTACGCCGACGCCGGTTACGCCGGTTCGCAGCTGGCGCGCGAACTCCGGGTTCCCTTCATCTTTACGGGGCATTCCCTGGGACGCGTCAAGAAGCAGCGCCTGCTGGACAAGGGACTGGAAGAAGAGTCGTTGGAGGAGCGCTTCAAGTTCACCCGCCGTTTCCAGGCCGAGGAGGACGCCCTGGCGGCGGCCAACCTCATCGTCACCAGCACGACCCAGGAGATGCTCGATCAATACAGTCCGTACGACAACTTCAGCACCCGCAACATGCGCGTGATTCCGCCCGGTGTGGACCTGGACCGCTTCCGGCCGCCCCACAAATCGGACCCGGAGCCGCCCATCAAGGCGAAGCTGGATTGCTTCCTTAGGGAACCGGACAAGCCCATGATCCTGTGTCTGGCGCGTCCGGACGAACGCAAGAATTTCCGCTCCCTGGTCCAGGCCTATGGACGCGATCCGGAGTTGCAGAAGCAGGCCAACCTGGTGCTCATCGCCGGCACGCGCGAGAGCATCACCGCCCTGAAGCCGGCCGAGCGTCGCGTGGTACTGGACATCGTCCAGCTCATCGACGAATACGACCTCTACGGCAAGGTGGCGTACCCAAAGCATCACAGATCCGAGGACGTGCCCGACCTGTACAGGTTGGCCGCACGCAGCCGGGGCGTCTTCGTCAATCCGGCCCTGACCGAACCCTTCGGCCTGACCCTGATCGAGGCGGCCGCCAGCGGACTGCCCGTCGTGGCCACAAGGGACGGAGGACCGCTGGACATCATCGCCATGTGCCACAACGGTCTGCTGGTCGACCCCCTCGACCCGGCCGATATCGCCCGAAACCTCCGCAAGGTCCTGGAAGAGCCCCAGGTCTGGCGACTGCGCGCGGCCAACGGCGTCGTGCGGGCGAACAACCTTTACACTTGGGCCAAGCATGTGGACACTTACCTGGAGCAGGTTGAACGTGTCCTGGACGCGCCCAACCGCCATCCTCGCCTGAAGGACATCCGCGCCACCGACATCGGTCTGACTCTTGGCCTCGGCATCGAGGGGCTGATGGAAAGAATAGCCACCCGGAAACAGACACGCGGCCGTACGGGCAAGCGACGGATCCAGACCACCCGGTTCATACAGCCAAAACCGGAGCGGCGCCCGGTCGCCCCCGCGGCGACCGTGAGCCTGAACGACCTGACCTCCCGGATTGGTTTATCCAGGAGCCGTAGTTGAAAACCCTGACCCCATAGCCTACACAAAGGACTGAAGATGATCCGTGAGCTGGAGCGTTTTCTCGCTGAACACCGTCGCGAAGCCTACACCCTGTTCCGCCTTTGCCTGGACCTGGATCGCCCGGTCCTACAGCGGACCGACATCATGCCCGTCTTCGAGGCGTTCTGTCGTGAACACGATATCGATCGCCAATGTGGAGAAGCGTTCACCCATGTGATCCACTCCATCCAGGAAGCGGTGTCCACGCCGCCCGACTTGTACCTGGCCGTGCGGGCCAAGGTGGCCACGTGGCAGTACGTCCACGTCCAGGTCGAGACGGCCACTTGCCGCGAGGTGGACGTGGCGGAATATCTGCTCGTCAAGGAGCGCTTGGCCCATCCCGCCGCCGCAACCGACAAGTGGCCCCTGGAGATCGACCTCACCCCCTTCGAACGGGGGTTCCCGAAACTACGCGAGATCCGGTCGATCGGCCGGGGCGTTGAGTACCTCAACCGTCACCTGTCGGGCCACATGTTCGACCGTCGCACCGATGGACGCAGCCAGCTCTTCAAGTTCCTCAAAATGCACCAGTGCCAGGGCACGCAGCTCATGCTGAACGGCCTGATCGAGGATTCCGATGGGCTGCGGGACAAGCTGCGCGACGCGGTGGAGTACCTGGAGCTGCAGCAGCCGGACGCCGAGTGGAAGACCGTCGGGCAAGATCTGAAACTCATGGGCTTCGAACCGGGCTGGGGCCGCACGGCCGCCCTGATGGCCGAGACCATGAGCACCCTGTCGGACATTTTCGAGGCCCCGGCTCCTGAAAACATGGAGCGGTTCCTGGTCCGCATACCCATGATCTTCTCTT
>DAOVZQ010000078.1 GCA_030635025.1 bacterium | reverse complement strand
GAAGCCGGGCCGTTGCGCAACTGGAATCCGGCCAGCACGGCGAAGAGCGTGATCACCGCCGCGGTTAGCCAGGCGTTGCGGCCGAGTCCGAACCACTGGGCCGGTTGCGGACGGAGGATGCCGTCGTCCGCATCGGTTGCGCTCATCGGCTCGGACAGACGGGCGGCGATCGCCGGCCAGAGATCGTGCTCGGGGGCAAGGCCGGGGGGCAGATCCGCCGCGGCCGCACGCAGGGCCAGAAGGTCGTTCCAGGCCTCGGTGCAGGCCTCGCAGCCTTCGAGGTGCCGGACCACGGATGTTTCTTCGTCCGGTGCCAGCAATCCGTCGAACAGATCCTGCAGTTTTTCGTCGTAGCGGCAGTCGTTCATTTCAATACCTCCCGCAGCAGTCTTCTGGCGCGGTGCAATTGTGCTTTGACCGTTCCCACGGCCACACCCGACATCTCGGCGATTTCCCGGAGTCGATATCCCTCGATTTCGTGCAGGACGAACATGGCACGGGCGCCCGAGGGCAGCCCGGCGATGGCCTTTTCCAGATCCTGTCGTGCGCCGATCGGAGCGGGATGGACCACGGCCAGGTATTCCATTTCGTTGTCTTCACCCACGTCGATCTGGTGGGTCAGACGGCGGCGCTCGCTCCGGCGGTGATCGAGCACCACGTTGACGGTCAATCGATGCAGCCAGGTCAGAAACAGGCTGTCGCCCCTGAAGCTGGCGATGTTTTGCCAGGCGCGGACGAAGGCGTCCTGCGTCAGCTGGGTGGCGGCGTCGCGGTCCGCGGTGAGGCGGAGACACAGGCCGAAGATTCGGTCCACATGCTGGTGGTAGAGAGAGCCGAACGCCTCCTGATCGCCGGCCTGGGCCCGTCGTACCAGTACGGCCGCATCGGGGCCGCGCTGGTTCGGGGTCGGTCGGTGATCTCTTGCCGGGCTGGCCTGCATGGGGTGAATCCTTGGCTCGGGTTTCGGGCGACAGTATTTCGACGTATTAGACCGGTTCAAGGTTTGAACGGGAAGGCAAAAAAAAACCGGGGCCGTCGGGCCCCGGTCCGTATCGATGCTGGGATGAGCTAGTCGATCTTCACACCGTCTCCGGAAAAGATGATCCGAGGCTCCATACCGTCGGCGGACATCATGTTCTCGGCGTTGATGTCCCAGATGCAGGTGCGGCCTTCGATCTTGGGTGCGTTGTGCTCGATGACGTCGCCGGGCAGGGTGATTTTCATGGTCATGGCCAGCTCGCTGCTGTGAGCCATGAGCTTGCCCATCAGCTCCATGGATTTGCCGGCGTTGGCCATGGCCGCCTGCATGTCCTCCATGCTGGGCTCTTCTTCGGATTCGACGACTTCCTCTTCGGCATCGAAGGCGATTTCGTTGTCGGCCGCCTTCAGGAGGTAGTTGCCGTTGTCCAGTTTGGTGATGGCGATCCCGTCCTCGCCTCCCATGGTCGCGGCCATGGCGGCCTGCAGGCCCTCGAAATTCTTGAATTCGAGCAGGAGGTTGACGATGCGTTTGCCGTCCTTGACGTCATTGCCGAATTTCTTGAGCTTCACGTCGTATTCGGCCAGTTTCTTCTCGAAGCCGGCCTTGTCGAAATTGGCGAAGTCGGGCATGTCGTCCATTTCGTCGCCCATGCCGCCTTCCATGGAGGCCAGCTCGTTCAGGGCATCTTCGACCTCGGTGGACATGGTCATGGTGAACGCATAGGTGCCGCCGCCGTTCTTATCCAGAACCGTGGTCAGATCCATCTGCATGCAGCCGGTGAGCATCACCGTCATGACGAGCGTAATGGCGAGAATCAGCGTCTTCATGGTATCCCCCTCGGACAGTCATGTGATCGATCGTGAGGTGACGTAGTATGCACCACGCTTCTAATCGAATCAAGCGAAGGGAGGCTCCATGGTGGAGCCCCCGATCACATCGGCGTATCTGCTTGTCGGACGCCTTATTGCTTCCAGTCTTCAGGCAGACATCCCGGCGCCAGCAGCAGCCGCGGTGAGCCTGCCGAGTCCGCGATCGACTTCAGGTAGCCCAGTTCACCGGGTTCGGATTCTTCGCTCGACTCGGGCATGACGCCCCAGAGGGCCGACGGCATGCGCAAACTCAGAGCCAGGCCAGGGAGGGGTAACCTCATGCTGGGCCATTCGAGCAGCGGACGAGGCGGGTATTCCCTGAGTAGAACTTCGTCGTCGGGGTCGATACCGGCCAGCTCGCGAGCGCGGGCGATGGCGTCGACCAGGCCGCCGATTCCGTCGCAAAGTCCTTGCTCCACGGCATCCTCGCCCATCCATATGCGACCGCCGCCCACGGCGCGTACGTGGTCTTCGTCCAGGTTGCGTCCCTTGGCGACGGCCACCACGAAGCGATCGTACATGGTGAGGATGCGATCACGGGCCATGTCGTATTCCTGCTCGGTCATATCGCGATAGGGGACCGCGAAGGCGAAGGGATATCGCACCGAGCGGAAGATGTCGGCGTGGGCGCCGCGCGAGACGCCGTCGGCGTTCAGACCGGCGCTTTCGTGCATTGTCTTGTCCCACACCCAGCCGCTGATCACGCCGATGGACCCCGTGATGGTCAGGGGAGTGGTAAGGATCTCCGTGCCGTTCATACTGATCCAGTAGCCGCCCGAAGCGGCCACGTCGCCCTGGCTGACGATCACGGGCTTGCCCGCTTCTCGCAGCAGGTTGATGGCCTCGGCCACCAGGTCGCTGGGCAGGGGGTCGCCGCCCGGCGAGTCGGCGCGCAGGACCACGGCCGCCACGTCGGGGTCGCCGACCAGGCCGCGCATGTATGCACTGGTGGCGCGACCCTTGATGCCCGTGTCCATGTCACAGCCGCCCACGGCGTAGACTACGGCCACGGTCGGAGGACGGCCCCATCGCTCGTCGTGATGGACGCGCAGCAGGGAGGCGTCGGGGGCGACCAGTTCGGCGTTGCGTTGGACGGCGAGCCAGTCGCCCAGGTCGTGCCAACGCGCCATATCGTCGGCCAGGCCCAGAGCCACCGCCTCGTCGGCGTAGATGAGGACGTCTTCGTTCACGATCTCGTCGTAATCGGCGTCGAACAGGTCGTTGTTGAGACAGCTTGCCGACCGTATCCACTCGTAGATCACGTCGACGATTCGGCCGCGCTGCTCGCGGTCGGCGTCGGACATGTCGTGACGCGACAGGACTTCCACGGCCGTCTTGTGGTCGAAGTACTGAAGGGCGGTGAAGCCCAGGCCCACCTTGTCCAGCAGGCCGCGCATATAGGTGCGGCTCAGATCGAGGCCGTGCAGGTCGAGCATGCCTTCGGGGTCGATCGTCACGCGGTTCGCCACGCCGGCCAGGGCGTAGAGCAGCATGCCGGCCCGGTCCAGATGGATGTGGATCTCCTTGCCGTCGTCGCGCAGCTCGGCCAGTGTTTCGCGCAGTTCCCAGATCAGGGAGGGACGACCGGAAAAACTGGCCAGGTTCAGGGCTACGCCCGAGACCTGATCGTCGCGCCTGATCGCATCGAGTACGTGCGCCAGGTCGAGCCAGGCCAGGCGAACGTCGTCGAACATGCGGTACTTCTGGTAGGTGAGACGGCGATTTTCCAGGTTCAGGGCCACGATCCGGGCCGGAGGTGCGAAGATCCGCGGCTCGATCGGCAAGGGCGCGCGTGGAGCGTTCGTTTCGAGCAGATAGGTCGTGTGGCGATGGTCGCCGTCCCCATCGTAGCTGGGCAGCGCGGTGAATCCGTGTGTGCCGAGGGTGATGCCCAGGCTGTATGTCGCCTGGTAATCGTCGCCCGTCGGATCCTCGCGCAGATGCAGCCCCATGCGGAGACCCGGTACGGGCTGGACCGTCAGGCCGCCGCCCAATCGACCGTTGTCCCATTGTTCGCCGCCGCGCAACACATAGTCGCCGAACAGGGTCAACCAGGGCTTGCCCAGGGGACGCCAGGCCAGGTCCAGGGCGCCGTGGCGCGCGTCCGACTCCATCGATTCGACACCGGCGAGTCCCAGGGCCAGTCCGCGACCCGGTCGGAGGATGTGTCCGATGGCGAGTGCCTTTTCCCGCGGCACCGCGTGCGTGTCGCCGGTCGACCAGCGCCAGGCCAGCGCGCTATGCGAGCGTCGGTTGCCCTTGGCCAGGCCGATCTGCCAGTCGGTCACGCCGGCGTAGTCACCCGGGCTTGTCATGATGGTGTGATGTCGGACGGCGAAGCCCAGGGTGCGCCCGAACGAGAGACCCCAATTGTCGAAGTGCTTGTCGGGCCGGTTGTCGTCGTTCCACCAGAATGCGTCGGACGAGCGATCACAGGCGGCCCAAGCGGCCGGATTGTAGAAAGCCCCGGCCGCGCCGCCGGCCGCGCCGGGGGGCGCCGCCAGATGGTCGTTGGCGTAAAGGGGATCGGTCAAACCCGGACGGGTCTCGGCGAGCGCAGCCGCACCGGCTACCGTGATCAGCAGGACGAACAGGATCAACGCGCGCAAGACGGACCTCCTTGGTGTATCGTATCGGTGTCCAGTCGAGCATAGCGCCCCTTGTCGGCGATCACCAGCGGGATTGACGGAGAATGAGCCATGAAAACGACCTGGAATGATGGATTGGGCACCACCTTGCTGACTCTGGCTGCGGTGGTCGCCATCGTGGCCGCCCTGAAGGTCTGACGCCGTGGGATCGCTCCGCTGGCGACTGATCGCTCCCATGCTCGCGCTGTTCGGTCTGCATCAGGCGGCGCTGGCGCTGGGTGTGAGGTTGTTTTGGGCCGACGCCTGGCTGGATGACCTGCTTTGTCTGCCGTTGATCTTGTCCGTTGTTCTGGCGGTGCATCGCGGCCTGCGTGTTCGCGACGACCGCTTCGTGTTGCCCGGAATCCACGTGACGGCGGCGTGGCTGTTGATCACGATTGCTTTCGAACTGGGATTGCCCGTCGTCGATGTCGCCTATACGGCTGATCCCCTGGATGCGGTGGCTTATGGGGCGGGCGCCCTGTTCTTTCTGGTCGCCATTAATCGACCGGGAGCCGCGGTTCCAATGGCATGGGGGGATGGACATGAAGCGTAATGTGGAAATCAAGGCCCGTGTCAGCGACGAGGCCGGGTTCGTCCGGCGCGCCATGGAGATCGCCGGCACCGAACCCGAGGTCATCGTCCAGGCGGATACTTTTTTCGATGCGCCTCATGGCCGGCTCAAGCTCCGCCGCCTGTCACCGGATCGCAGCGAATTGATCTTCTACGAACGGACCGACACCGCGGGACCGAAGACCTCGAACTACGGCATCGTGTCCGTCGATGACCCCGACGCACTGCAGGCCGCCCTGGCCGGAGCCCTGGGCATACGGGGCGAAGTCCGCAAGACCCGTCGCCTGTTCATGGCCGGACGCACGCGAATTCATCTGGACGAAGTGGAATGCCTGGGCACCTTCATGGAATTGGAGGTCGTACTCGGCGAGGATGAGGATATCACGGTGGGCGAAGCAGAGGCCCACGACCTGATGACCCGACTGGGTGTCGAAGACAACGATCTTGTCCAAGGCGCCTACATCGATTTGCTGGAGGGCTGAGCCATGTCGTTCTATTCGGATTTCGCTGCCCATTACGAGCGCATTTTTCCCTTCCGCGAGGCGGTGTTCTCCTATCTGCTGGAACAGTTGCCTTCACAACCCGCCCGCATCCTGGACGCGGGTTGCGGAACGGGTCATTACTGCGGAGGCCTGGCCGAGGCGGGGTTCGAGGCGGTGGGTCTTGACCTGGACGATGACATGATCGCCGCCGCCCGCGACAAGTATCCCGACGCTGAATTCCATCATCTGGATATGGCCGAAGCGGCCATCCTGCCCGGTTTCTTCGACGGCGCCCTGTGCCTGGGAAACGTCGCCGCCCATCTGGACAGGGACCGACTGAGTACGGCGCTCACGGCCCTGCACGGCAAGATGCCCGTCGGCGCCCCCTGGATCGTGCAGACCGTCAACTGGGATCCCCTGCTCGAGCGTGGAAGCTATGCTTTCCCGGATCGTGATCTCGATGGCGTCGTTTTCCAGCGGGAATATCTGCAGATCTCCTCGCGTTCGGTGGCTTTCAGGACACGGTTGCTGGAGGAGGGGCGCACGCTCTTTGCCGGCGAAGAGACCTTGTACCCGTTACGGTCGGCCGACAGCCTGGCTTTACACGCGGATCTCGGTTTCGAACTGGTCGCCCATCACGCGGATTTCGCGGGAGCGCCCTTCGATCCGGATCGTCCCGGCGGCAGCGTCATGGCCTACCGACGCCGCTGATCAGCGCAGGTCGGCGTCCTCGAGCCAGGATTCGTTGAAGATCGATTTTTTGCGCGACTGGAAATCCCCGGCCTTCCGCCTATAATCGCCGAACAGGCCCTCTCTGAGCCTGTCTCCCCGCAATGCGTTTTGCAGGCTCGCGGACCAGAGAAGCCGTGCCGCAGCCGACGTGTCCGCCACGACGAAGAATGAGAGGTCGGCGGTCGAGGAGAGCAGGGGCGGCAACTCGATGCGGGGCCGCCCGGTGGTTTCGTCGTCCGTCAGGGTGATGATGTAGTTGCGCCAGATTTCGCGTATGAGGGTGGGGTCGGGCTCAGGTGTCTCTGGACTATCTTCGGGCGCGGGATCGAGTTCAGCGTCGGGGATGACGACGACTTCGCCCATCAGGACCAGGGGGTAGGCTCTCGGCGTGGACGGGTAGAGCCGGGACAGGTCGCCGGCGGGATAATATCGCGCCGCTCCCGCCGCCAGCAGAAGCAGCAGGAGCAGGGCGGCCGCCGTACTGAGCGGCCAGCGCCAAGGTGTGAGCAGCTTGCGCAAGAACCCTCCCGCACACTCGCCGTTGACGGTGCGGCGAGGGAGCCGCGATCGTCGCGGTCAGTCTCGTCGAACCAATTCGTAGCAGATGACGCCGTTCTCGGTCTCGGCGTCGGACTCGTCTCCATGCACGCCGCCGTTCTCGTCCAGCAGGACGCGGCGCAGAATCCGGTTGCCGGGCAGGACGGTCAGTCCTTTCCAGGATTCGGGATGCGGATCCCGTACTTCTGCGCAGCGTAGCCAACGGCCACCGGTGTCGAAGACGTCGTAGACGTGGAGAACGTCTTCGCTTTCTACGTGGCTGCCGTGGCTGTTCAACACCCACAGATTGCCGTCGTGAGCGGCCTGGATCAGCGATATGTCCTTGTCGCTGTTCATGAAGGTTACGGTTGCGTCGGGAAAGATGTCGGCGACCTGCGCGAGCAATCGATTCCGGAGCGTCTCGATGGTTTCTTCGCTCCGTTCCCGGGTCTCGTAATCGCGTGAGAAACACAGCTTCGCCTGGCCGCTGGCGTCGTAAGCCGTTATTTCGTAGCTGTTTCTTTGTGTCGCGACGTAAAGGAGCCCGTCTTGGATGGCCCATTGGCTCCAGGGGGCCGTACCGGTGGCTTCGTTGAAGACGAACGGGAACAGGGGGCGTTCGTCGATGAGTTCCAGCAATCGGACCAACCGCCCGCCATCGCGGCCGAAGAGACTGACGACCTGTTCGCTTCGGACTCCGTTCTCGGTGCCGGTGCCCATGTTGCCCGAGAGGACCACGGCGTCACCCATGATCCAGCATCCGTCGAAGCCCAACATGATTCGCTCACCATTCTCGTCGACCATGACAAGAGTGTCGACCGGCTCGCCGGTGGTGTCGATGATGTCCAGGGCCCCGATACGGCCGGCGGCCACAGCGATCACGCCTTCGTCCCACCAGCAGAGGCCGTATGGATTGGCGAACTCCCCGGGGCCCTCGCCTTCGCGGCCGATGGTGTCTAGGTGGGTGCCGTCGGCGTCGAAAATCTGGATCTGATGGAGTTGAGCATCGAGCAGGTACGAGCGTCCCTGCTCGTCGCCGATCGCGTCGGCGATCTGCCCGATGAGTACGTCACCGGCAAAACCTCCCGCGCGCCAGACTTCCTGCAACTCGTAGTGGGCCGTGTCGGCTTCGGCCGGCGCGGTGTTGTGCACGCACGGGATCTCGTCTTCGGCGATGCACAGGGAAACGGCGCTCGCGATTGCGAGCGCCGTCGTCAACAATGTTCGAACGGTCAACATGTGCCCCCCATATGGGGTTGGGGCTTCGAATAGGTCATGCAAGTCGTGTTGAAGATCAGTTCTTGTCGGTCTTCAACTCCTCCAGCATGGCGCGCAGCTCCTCGACGTCGGCGCGCAGGTTATCCAATTCATCATGGGCCGCGGAGCCGTGTGTCGTCAAGTGGTCGCGGTGGAGTTTCAGGGTCTTGCCGTGGCCGCCCATGCCCTGCAATTGCTTCATGAACACGTTGGGAGTATGGCCAGCGCCTGACAAGTACCCGTGTATGTCATGCTCGTCCAGGGTGGCCTTGAGGGTCTTTTTCTTGCCCTTGCGTAGGACGGTCACTTTGACCTCGTCTCCTTTTTCGTGATCGCGAACGGCCTTCACGGCGGTTCCGGCGTCTTCGATATCGGCGTCGTCGATCTTCACGATGATGTCGTAGATCTTGAAGCCGGCCTCGGCTGCGGGGGATTCGTCGACGACGTCGGTGATCAGGGCGCCCTCGCCGTTCTTGACCTCGAAGTAGTCGGCCTGATCGTCGCTCAGATCCGAGAGCTGGACACCCAGGTAGGCGCCGCCCGCTTCGGCCCAGGTCATGTCGTGGTCGCCGCTCACGAAGACGAAGTCTTCGTCGCCGTCGCCCTGGAACCAGACGTTGCCGTCGTGGATATCGTAGTGGCAATCGTCGTCGTCGCCCTTGATGACGATCATGTGTTCGCCGTCGATCTTCAGGACGCGTTCGTCGTTGGCGTCGGCGTCGAATTCCTCGACCAGGACCTCTTCACCGTCCTTGATGT
>DAOVZQ010000144.1 GCA_030635025.1 bacterium | reverse complement strand
TCGTCGTGATCGCCGTTTTGGCCGTACCGGCCACCATCTTCCATCCGATCTACGCCAGCGCCGAGAAGGGCAAGCGTCTGGTGCATGTCGAGGAGACCGTGTCCGGCACCCTGAGCATCCACGAGACACCCAACGGCTTCAAGGTCATCGACATCAACGGATTGAACGTGGCCGGCACCAAGTTCGGCTTCCATTGCACCCAAAAACTGCAGGCGCACTTTCCGCTGCTCATGCATCCGAATCCCCGCAACGTCATGCAGATCGGTTTCGGCACGGGCGGCACGTGCTACTCGGTTTCACTACACCCCGAGGTTGAGCGCATCGATTGCGTTGAGATCAATGCCGGTGTGCCGGCGGCGGCCCACTTCTTCGAGGACGTGAACCATGGTATATACAAGCCGGGCGCCGATCCTCGGGTCAATCTGACCATAGAGGACGCGCGCAATTTCGTGCAGACCACCACGCGCAAATACGACCTCGTCCTGTCCGACTCGATCCATCCGCGCTTCACCGGCAACGGGCTGCTCTACACGCGCGATTACTACGAGTTGTGCGCCGAGATCCTCAACGAGCGCGGCATCCACAGCACCTGGCTGCCGACGGCGTTCCTGGGGGCGGACGAGTTCAAGATCATCATCCGCACCATGCAGTCCGTGTTCCCCCACATCCTGATCTGGTACATGAACAACACGGTCGAGGGTTACACGATCGTAATGGGCAGCCGCGAACCTTTCGAGGTCGGATTCCGGCATCTGGTCGAGCGCATGAACCGTCCCGCCCTGCACGACGATCTGGCGCAGGTCCACATCGGCAACGCCTACGACCTGTTGGATTGCGTCGCCATGGGGGAGGAGAAGGTGACGGAGTACCTGGGCGAGGGTCTGCTGAATACGGAGGACCGGCCCATCATCGAATTCCGCGCCCCGCGCAGCATGAACCGCGTGGTGACCGAATACCTGAACCTTCAGGGGATCATGGAGCATCGGGCCTTCCCGCTGAGTATCTTGGGCAACGAGGGCTTGGGACATGATCGGGAGATGGCCCAGAAGCGCCTCGCGGTCTTCAAGCGTTTTTTCGATGCGACCACATACATACTCGCCGCGCATCAGGCCCACCTGCTGAGTCAGGTGGACCGTGAGATCGAGCTTCTCAACAAGGCGGTCGAAACCAATCCCAACGACAAGGATGCGCCGTTCCTCTTGCAGAGGCTGGAGAACATGGAGACGGGGGGGCGGGTGGACTGGTAGCGGGTTGCCGAATACAAAACCCTGACTGACGCGAATCATTTCGTCTTTCCCACCGTATAGCCTCTTGTTCGAGTGGACACCACCCCCACTGGATCCGCGCTACAAATCGCCCCCCCGGCTCTATCTCGCCAGAGCGGTGGGCTCGTCCCGAGCCTTAGTCGAGGTATACGATGTCCAGAGTGATTCCCGCCCGTCTCGACGTCACTGTTTTCACCTGTGCCTTGCTGATCCTGCTGGGCGTGACGGTCCTGGTCGCCACGGCCGAAGCCTATCAGGCCAACATCCTGCCCGAGTTGGATACCGATCAGACCACTGCCGAGATCAGTGTGGACGGGCGCCTGGACGACCCCGGCTGGCACAACGCCGGTCGGGCCGGAAACTTTACCGAGCGTTGGCCCGGCGACAATCTCGAACCTCTTGTGGAGACCACCGCCTGGCTCACCTATGACCAGGACAACCTCTACATCGCCTTCGAGTGCATCGACGATCCGGCTGCGCTGCGCGCCACCATGTCGCAGCGCGACGAGTACGGCGACGACGACGCCGTCGGCGTGCTGATCGACACCTACGGCGACGCGACCTGGGCCTACGAGTTCTATGTGAACCCCTACGGTATCCAGCGCGACAACATGTGGACCAGCGTCCACGGCACCGACCAGGGCTTCGACATGATCTGGCATTCGGCGGCCCGCGTGACCGATGAGGGTTACGTCGTCGAAATGGCCATTCCTCTTTCGGGGATGCGATTCCCCGATGGGGAAGAACAGCAGTGGCGTGTCGACTTTCGCCGCATCCATCCCCGCGAGAGCGAGCGCACCTACGCCTGGGCCGCCCGTGATCGCGACGAGCAGTGCCAGCCCTGCCAGTGGGGCGTGGTGAACGGCATCGCCGGCGTCCGGCCGGGTCGCGGCCTCGAATTGCTACCCTCGTTCATCGGCTACCGGACCGGTCAGATCAGCGACTGGACCAATGCCGACTCCGATTTCACGAACAACGCCGTGAAGCAGGAGGCCAGCCTCGGCATCAAGTATTCGCTGTCGAGCGACTTGACCGTCGAGGGCGCCATCAACCCTGACTTCAGTCAGATCGAGGCCGACGCCGACCAGATCGACGTCAACACGACGATCGTTCAGCGCTTCCCGGAGCGACGCCCATTCTTCCAGGAGGGCAGCGATCTCTTCCAGACCCACTTCAACGCCTTCTACACGCGCATGGTCAACGATCCGGAGTTGGCGGCCAAGGCCACCGCGCGACTGGAGAACACCAGCTTCGCCTACATGCTCGCCCGGGATGAGCACTCGCCCTACATCGCACCGGCCGAGGAGCAGAGCCACACGGCCTCGTTGGGCCGCTCCACGGTGCAGGTCCTGCGCGGACTGCACAGTTTCGGCACCGGTCAGCAACTTGGCCTGATGGCCACCGACCGCCGATACGACGACGGCGGTGTCGGCACCATTCTCTCCGGCGATTTCGACCTGCGCCTCTCCCAGACCTACAGTTGGGTCGGACAACTCGTGTGGAGCCACACCGAGGAGCCCGAGGGTGTGATGCTCAGCGACTCGGGTGCGACCTTCGACGACGGAAAGTACACCATCGACCTGGACGGCGAGTCGTACCAGGGTCTGGCCTATATCACGGAACTCCGTCGACGCGGCCGTCACTGGAATCTGACGCTCGACTACAATCAGCTCGACGCACGTTATCGCACCCAGACCGGCTACGATCCCTGGAATGACCAGCGCAACGCCTTCGTCTGGACGGGCTACAATTTCTATCCGGAAGACGGCCTGGTCGAACGCGTGCAGACCAGCCTCTTTGCAAACGCGCGCTGGAATATGGCCGGCGACAACAAGTGGCGTAATATCAATCCGCAGATCAGTCTGAACCTGCGCAAGGCGCAGACCTGGATCGGCATGGGCTACCGGGCCGGTGAGGAAAGCTGGTTCGGCACCCGTTACGAGGGACTCTGGCGGGCCTATTTCGATGTATTCACTCGTCCCTTCGAGGATTTCGGTCTGTACTTCGGCGTGCGGCGCGCCCACGGTCCGGCCCTGGCGGTCGGTAGCCTCGGCGAGGAGACGGGTCTCTCCCTGCGGTGCGACTACAAGCCCTGGGATCGCCTGATCATCGAGCCGACCTTTGATTGGATTCGCAGCGAGAGCGTGGACACCGGCGAGTTGCTTTTCGAGCAGTCCATTGTCCGCGCCCGTGTCCGTTTCCAGGCGAGTCCGCGGTTGTCGCTGCGTCTCGTGGTCCAGCACAACGCCACCACGCATCCCCTGTGGCGCGAAGAGGCCCTGGCCGGAAATTTCCCGACCTACCACCGCTACTTCGGCAACAAGTGGGAGATCGATCCGCTGGTGACCTATCGCATCAACTCGTTCTCGGTGTTCTATCTGGGGTCGACCCACGACTGGCGCGACTTCAACTCTGCCGACGACGGCATGCCGGGCAACTTCGTGATGACCGACCGGCAGTATTTCACCAAGCTGCAGTATCTGTTTCAGATGTAAGCGGGGGTGAGGGAGCGATGAAAAGGGGGCCCACATGGGCCCCCTTCGCGTGCCGGGGTATTACGCTCGCGTTACCAGTGATTGCTGTACATCACCATCGGAAACGCGATGAAGCTGTCGCTGTTCGTGTCCAGCGGTCGGAAGCCGCCCAGACTGAAGGAATGGGACTCGCCGAACATGCGAACGCCGATGTTGATGAAACCCTCGATGTCGTCCTCGTCCGCGAAGAGGGCCGAGGAGCTCATGAACTCGGCGAAGAATTTGCTGCGGCGCGTCAGCTGTGTGTCGCCGCCGATGATGTAGACGGTTTCCGTGTCGTCGTCGTCATCGCGTGTGCGGTTGATCAGCAGATTGAGACTGCTGTGTTTGTTGCCGATGCCCGCCACCATGCCCACCGCGCTGAACGACACTTCCTCGAGCCTCGTATAGCTGCCAGTCAGGGCCAATCCCAGCCCCTGTGTCTCACGATCGGTCAGACGTAATTTCCCGCCGATACTCAGCATGATCACATCGGACGAGAGAGGGAACAGAGTGCCGAAGCTCAGGTCGAACGCGTCGGTCACGCCCGTCCCGAAGTTCAGGAAGAAGAGTTCGAAGTCTCGGAAGTAACTGTCGCCCTTGGCCAAGGTGGCCGGGGTGGGGCAGAACATCAGCGAGTTGTAGTCGGGGTCGGTCATTACGCCGGAGCGTTCACCGCTGTGGGCGATGCGTTCGATGTTCTCACGCAGGATTTCCATGCGACCCAGGGTCTCTGTCTCGAAGACTACGTAGTCTTCGAACTCTTCGATGATGTGGCCCGTCAGGATGATCCCGTCGGTCAGGAGGATTTCGTCCATCAGGACCGATTCCGTATAAGGCGTATCATTTTGCCCCGGGGGGGCGGCGAAGGCGGCGGTCGTCAAGGTCAGGAACGCTAGCAACGTCATGGTACGTAGCATGTTGAATCCTCCAGTGTTCATGTGAGGATACCAGTTCAGTTCCAGTCCGCATAGACTCTTTGGGTCAGGGTGTATGTGACGAGTCTGTTGACGGGCTCCATTGTATGATCACGTTGGTTGTGAGTTCCGGGTTGCCGTCGGTTCCGGATCGCTGTGCTGCTCCGATGTCGGATCTGAACGCGTTTACACGTGTAAACCGGAAGCGCAAGGATGCGGCCGCCTTGTAACGGTGTGCCGGTACCTTTATAATGGTGCAGGCAACCCAGATCACGCACCGTCCTCCAATGTATCGGGCCAGACCATGAAACGAATCCGCGTAGTTACCTGCGTGTTGACGATCTTGACGTTCGTCGTTTTGCAGCCAACCCCTGCCGTTTCTGACGACAACGTCGAATGGGCCGGAATCTCACATATCTCGTGGCTCGATCGCGACCCGCTTTGTCCGGTGGACGGCGAGGCCTTCACGGTCCGCTTCCAGACCAACCGCAACGATCTTATCGCGGCCCGTCTGAGCGTGGACGACGGATCGGTCACGTTGATCGACGCGTCGCTGGTCGGCACGCGCGGGCCGTATGCCGTCTGGTCCGCCCAGGTCCCCGCGACCGCGTCGGCGACCCTATCCTACTTTTTCGAATTCACCGACGGCGCCGATACCGACTACCTGAGCGTTGGTGGAATGACGTCGGATCCGCCCGTCGACGGCGGCTTCGTTCTCGATTTCACCACACTGGACCACGCACCCGTCGGCGCCACGCCGTTGCCCGGCGGCGGCACGGTATTCAAGGTCTGGTCGCCGTCCCGCACCTCAGCCCACGTGCGCGGCGAGTTCAACGGATGGAGCACGGACGATCCGATGACCAAGGTCGGCGAGTACTTCGTCGGCCGGGTTGCCGGCGCCTCGACGGGCCAGATGTACAAGTACTTCTTCCAGAACACGCACTGGAACACCGACCCCCGCGCCAAGTCGCTGATCCCGGGAGATAATTACAACGCCCGCATCACCGACCCGCACGCCTACACATGGCAGGTGGACGACTTCGACGTGCCTGACTTCGAGGAGATGGTGATCTACCAGCTCCATGTGGGCACCTTCGCGGGCCTGAACGACCCCTACGGTTCCACGTCGTTCCCCTCGGGCTACCTCGATGTCGCAGACCGCGCGGCCCACCTGGCCGAACTCGGCATCAACGTCGTCATGCTCAATCCCATCATGGAGTTTCCCTGGGATTTCTCGGCCGGCTACAACCCGATCACCCAGTGGGCGCCCGAGTGGATCTACGGCCAGATGGACGACATGAAGCTCATGGTCGACACCCTCCACGCCCACGGCATAGCCGTGATCCTCGACATCGTCTGGAATCACATCTCGTGTTCCGACAACTTCCTGTGGGACTACGACGGCACACAGATCTACTTCGACGACCCGGCCGTCGACACCCCCTGGTGCAGCCAGGCCGACTTCGACCGCCAAGGTGTGCGCGACTACTACGCGGACAGCGCCCTCTTCTGGCTGGAGGAGATGCGTCTGGACGGCTTCCGCATGGATGCGACCTCGTATATGAACATCGATCCCCAGGCGGCCTCGGGCTGGAGCCTGATGCAGCGCATGAACGACGAGATGGACGGCCGCGCCGCGGACAAGATTGCCATCGCAGAACAGCTCCCGGACAACAGCTGGGTCACGCGCCCCACGAGTATCGGCGGCGCTGGTTTCGACGCCCAGTACTACGACGCGTTCACCGACCAACTCCGTTCGGAGATCTTCGACGCCGCGGGCGGCGACCCGGAGATGTGGCGTGTGCGCAGCATCCTCCTGGGCGGCGGCCAGTACCTCGAGGGCCGCAGCGTGGTCAACTATCTCGAACTGCACGACGAGGCCTGGCCGACCAGCGGCGGACAGCGCATCTGCAAGACCATCGACACGACCGCTCCCCACGACGACGTGTGGGGCCAGGGACGGATCGAGTTGGCCCAGGGGCTGGTGCTGACCTCGCCGGGTATCCCGGCGATCCTGCAGGGG